>NZ_NIZW01000022.1 GCF_002727185.1 Rhodopirellula bahusiensis | reverse complement strand
GCTCAATCGCTTCCGAGCGATCCTAATACGATGGGATAAGAAAACTCAAAACCATCTTGCTGGGCTACACATCGCTCTGGCCTATTTTGTCTACAGTAGAATCGGGGTTCTCGGATAGGTTCTAAATGAGAACACATTGCATCCAGGGTGCGTTTCGTATAATTGCGCACCATGGATGCAAAGCGATCAACGAACGTTCAACTGCCCAGTGACTCAAGGCAACTGCCTGATGACATGGAGTCTCTTCGCCGGATGGTCGCAAGCTTGCAGTCGCAAGTCGAAGAGCAAGCCCACTCGGTCCTCGAGCTGAAGAGCCACAATGACAAGCTCGAGGAAAAGAACATTGACCTCCAGCTGAAGGTCGAAAAACTGCTTCAGCAACTCTTTGGCAGACGGAGTGAACTCCGCGTCGACGGTGATGGGCAGCTGTTTCTGGATCTCGGCGATGAAGCGACTCCTGAAGTAGTCAGTGCGTTGGAAGAAGCCGTTCGGGAAGCGGAGCAGATCACCCAAGACCCTGAGGAAAAAAAACAGAAACGACGTAGCAAGCCGCCCGCCAAAAATGATCGCAAGTTCCCCGAGCACTTGCCGCGCGTTGAGCGGATCGTTGACCTTCCAGAAGATCGACGCGAGGGCTTGAAGCTAAGAGACGCTCGAGTGGATCCGACCCGAACTCCGTGTCCGCGTCAATAGGTACGCCAAATACGTTCAGTCGATTGAAAAGAATCGCACCGACGATGAGCCGGGCATCATCAGCCCCGAACGTCCTACCGGACTGGTCGCTGGGGATCGCTTCGACGCATCGATCGGTGTCGAAGTCATCGCGTGGAAGTACTTCTTTCACCTGCCGTTTTATCGCCAGCAAGACCTGTTCGCCGGCAGCGGCTGGACGCCCAGTCGTAGCACGCTGGCGAATATCGAAACCTCCGTCGAGTTCGTGTTACGCCCACTGGCCGATCACTTGCGGTCGTTTCTCAAGACAGATGCTTGCGTGGGCTGTGATGACACCGGCGTGGTGCTGATCACGCCCCAAGCGATTCCCGACTTATCCAATCATCCACGCGCTGAGCGAATCGGCGAAGTGCTTGAAAAGGCGATCGCCTCTGGCAAGCCAAGCATCCAAGCGAACTTCTGGGGCTACTACGCATCGCGTCTTCCGGTGGTCGCGTTCGACTTCACGGTCAGTCGTCACCGTGACGGCCCTGATGATGTGCTGGCGGATTATGAAGGAACGCTGATCGGCGACTGCTGGTCAGGCTTTCAAAAGATCGATGTGCGCAGCGACTCGCGAATCATGTTCGCAGCGTGCTGGGCCCATGCGCGTCGCAAGATTGACGAGTGCCGCCGTGCATTCCCGATCCAAGTGGCGAAGCTGGAATCGCTGATCCGGATGCTTTACGACATCGAAGATCAAATCAAGACTCTCGATTATGCGGAGCGACTGTCGCGGCGACAAAGCCTCTCGCGTCACGTGCTGGGCTTGATCGACGAATACCTGAAAAGCGAAACGATGAGTTCGTCCAAGGTGCTTCCCAAAAGCAATCTTGGCCAGGCGGCAGCGTACGTGCGTCGACACTGGGCGGCACTGAATCGGTTCACCGAAGACGCTCGCGTTCCGATCGACAACAACGACTGTGAGCAGTTGATGAAGCGAGTGGCGACGGGCCGCAAGAACTGGTTATTCAAAGGATCGTTGTCAGCAGGTGAGCGAGCGGCGAACTTGATGACAATCATCGGGACAGCGATCCGCAATGACTTGGACGTTCACGCGTACTTGGATGATGTGCTGCGCCGAGCACTTGATGGCGAAACCGACTGGTCAGCGCTGAGTCCAGCTGTCTGGAGAGACTCGCACCCGGAATCCATCCGCGACTACCGGCAAGACGAACGCCGACAAGCAGCCGACCGCAAGCGATCCCGACGCGCCCGCCGCCGACGACGCCTCAAAAAACAGCCGTCAACCCACCAGCCCAAATGGTCCCGGTGAACGGTTACGCTGAACCAGCACATTTCGATCCACCACGTTACAAGCCAGGTCTCTTTGATTGCGATACCAGCCCTGCGATCAACCCGAACCCGAATAGTACCCAGAAAGCGTAGTCGTATGACCAGAACACTGTGGCGATTTCGAATAGAAACGCGATCGTGAGGGTTGCGGTGGCAATGAAATAGCGATGATCGAGTGGGAAGAAATAGGTGCTCGCCGGGCGCGACAGTTGGAACGCGGTGGTTGCTGCGGCGATGAACAAGCCCGAAAATAAAACGAGTCCAACCCAGCCAAAACGTAGGCCATTGTTTAGGAATGCGTTGTCGACGATTCCGAGACGTTTCCTTACTTTTGGATCCGTTGGCAGTCCTGGCAGGTTGGCCGGCGGAAATCCTGTGCTGTTGATTGTTCCATAGCCCAATGGTCCGCCCTCGATCAATATCGGCACGTAAACCTGCAGATTGACCAAACGATTCCGAGTCCCGGTGTACACGACCTGTTGATCGTCGACGACCAACACCGCTGCTCGTTTGTGCTCATCTGCATCAGACTCAAGTAGACGAAGAAATCCATCCCAATTGCCTGCAACCAATCCCGCTAAAACGATAACGACTACTGACAGTCCCCAGGCAGCCGGGCGATAGTGCCATGCCAGTGCGAGACCGCCAGCCAGAATAAGAGTCACAATGGGTCCGCGAGACAGCGACGATGCGACACCTAAAAGGAGCACGGCTAACAGGACGGAACCGATCCATCGATTCCATTTGCCGAGTCCAGGAACCCATGCAATTTCTCGCTGCGTCATCAAAATGGCAAAGGGGACCAGGGTGAGTAGCACGTTGCTCAGAAAGATTGCGTGTCGGGTGGGGCCGCAGGCCCGGTACGCGAGCCCGTAACGCAGTTGGCCGATGAAAGTGACGAGTTCGTCACGAGGCGAAAACGCTGCCTCCCACAAATTGATCCCGGTCCAAGCTTCCGCGATACAAAACATGGAGATAGCGGCACCGATGATGCCGAAAACGGGCGCGAGTTTGAGCAAGGCATCCCGATGGAGAAATGCATATCGCCCTGCTGCGTAGGGAAGCATCCACTGGCCGTAGGCTTGGGCGGCGACTGCGAGTGGTTGCTCGCCATAGTACGTGTCGACGACGATGTGCCAGATGGTCATCGCACCAATCAAGTAATCCAGCGGTCCGAGGAACCGAAAGATCTCTCGCCATGAGTGCGTGCAATAGACCACCAGAAGCACAATCGCAGTCGCCATCGTCACGTTGATCCGAGTGCCCAGCACGACGATTTCGAACCACGTGCCCGCGAACAGCGAGGCTGCCATCCCGGCCCCCAGCGCGTAGTGCTTGCCGTGCTTCCAACCGAACCATCCTGCGAAACCGAGGGACACGGCCAGCATGATCCAAAACGCAATTTCGGGGCTGAACATGTGCAGGTGAAGGTTGAAAGAGGAAGGAAGAAAAGAGCCGCAGATGGATCGTTGCCGCCCAAAAAACTTAGGATTTCACCGGTCACCCCTTGCGGTCTAGCACGTTGACTTTGGGAGCCTTGCTAACGCTGCGGGTTAGGACGCAAATACGGGCCTGGAGCGTCCTGCTGCTGAAATTAGATCGTGTTTCGGCGGTAGGTTGCGAACAACGGTCGGTCCTGGCGAATTTGGCTGCCGGGCGGAAGGCAACCAGTTCAGCGTGACATCAATTTAGTCTGGGTCGCGATCATTTGCTGCGTTGAGAATCGCATGGAGAGCCTGCTGGCTGGTCAATCTTACTTACCAGCTTTTGATGAAAGAAGCGTACACCCAATCCGTTGCACGGTTTGTGCTTCCTTGCTGACGCTGCGGGTTATGAATAGCGAGGCAAAGATGTGCAAAACGTTGTTGCGTGGCGGGTTGCGAGCAGTCGCCCAAACCCTAGCGAGCCGCCTGGGCAAACTTTGACGGCTGTTGCAGTCGCGCCGGTTTTGAAGCTCGCAGGATGGGGGGAGTGCCAATTGGCCGTGTTTTCCTGAGTTCGCCACCGGCAATTCCCTTGACTTTCCGAAAACACCGGTAGGCGATCCCAATCACGGGCCTCGAACGAGCCACGGTGCGAGTATGAAAATGAAACGAAAACTTTTAGCGACCATGCTGCTGCTGGTCCCGTTCGGCGGTTGTGCATCGCTGGATGATTGCTGCTACGAGCACACTCAGTCGGCTCGAGCGATGGTCCAGTACGTTAAGTGCGGGAACCCAGAATCGTCGTGCTACCCGCACGACTACAAATTGGGCTGGATTGACGGTTTCTATGAAGTCTCAACCGGCGGAAGCACCTGCCCTCCGGCCGTTGCTCCATCGCGTTACTGGAAGCCGGGTCAAATCCTGAAGGAGTGTGACAACAAACGTCACGCTTACTACAGCGGTTGGCAGGACGGTGCAGCTCGCGCCGAGCAGTTCCCTGACACACACACCATTCGCATTTTTGAAACTTGCGAATGCCCGTTCCCACGATGTGAGGAACCTTGCGCCGACGGAACATGCGTCCCCTGTGGAATGCCCGCGATCGGCATGCCGGTTTCGGATGAGATGATCGAAATGGCACCTGTGCCAATGCCGACTATCGAAACAACCGATATCGAAAAGTCGTTCAGCGACTTGCAGGCAGCGGCCGCGAAAAAGAATGCAGTTCAGAACCTAGACGCCGGTGTTCTGCCAAGCGATGAAAAGGAATTCGGCAAGCAGTCGTCAACGGAAGGTTCAACCGAATCCGTGACCCGCCGTGCCGCTCCTCAACGCGAGTCAGAATTGGTTGCGAAGAAAAACGTTCGATCAATCGAAGCCAAACCGGCTTCAGCTCGGACAACGATTGTCCGTATGGCTGAGCCAATCGCTCAAGGCTTGAAGGCGACCGCTGAACTGAAAGACGCCAGTGGCAACGCGATCGCATTGCCGGCTGGATTCTTTGAAATGATCGAAACCAAACCGGTTGTCAAACTCGCCGAATAGTCGAGTTCCCGTTTTTGCAACTTTAACAACACATACATTCCTTGCATTGCGAAGGGACTCAGCAATGACCCGCTCAAAAGAATCGATTCTGAAAAGCGTGGCACAGACCGCATGCGGATTGCTTGCACTGGCTGCGATCAGCACCACTGGCTGTCACCAACACTTGGTTTCGTCAGCCGCTCACGCGGTTCCTGCCCACCGGCTCGACCCGGAACTGTTTGCTTGCTCACGTGAAGCACTGGGCCCTTTGCCCTATGCAACACTCGGGCAACCCAAACCCGCAGCTCACCGGATCGCCGCTGGCGACACGCTCAGTGTCTATGTCTTCGGAGTGTTCCCGCCCAATGAAGAAGAGACTCCAGTTCAACAACGAACTCAGGCTGTTAACCAACGCTACTATCCACCACGTGGCAGTGTCGTTGCTCCAACGACCGGTCTTCCAATTCAGGTCGATGCAGATGGTAGCATCACGCTTCCAATCATCGGTCGATTGGATGTCAATGGCCTGACGATGAATGAAGCCATTGAACGAGTTTCTTCTCGTCTGATCGAAGAAGAAGTCGTTCAAGAAGGCAAGGAACGCGTCACAGTGGACCTGCTGATTCCACGAGTGAAACGGGTCGTTGTTCTTCGCGAAGACACGCCAAGTACAGCGGTTGCTTTGGTGTCTCCGCAAGCCGTCGATGAAATTCATCGCGGTTCAGGTGAAGTGATTGACTTGCCCATTTATGAAAACGACGTCTTGCACGCTTTGGCGTCGACCGGTGGATTGCCGGGCACCGATGCGGCTCGTGAACTGTACGTGATCCGTGCAAGTGCGGGACTCAACAACAGCTTCATCAGCGGCGGCCAATTGCAGAGCATTGTTTCTGGTGGTGAAGGCGGGCAATGCAACGCAGGTGTCATTCGCATTCCGCTTGCAGGATGCCCCTGTGACAACCTACCGTTCACGCAAGAAGACGTCATCCTGGAAGAAGGCGATGTTGTCTTCATCCCACGTCGGAACGAGTACTTCATCTCCGGTGGGTTGCTACCTGGTGGACGCGTGCCGTTGCCACGTGACCAAGACGTCGACATTATCGAAGCGATCGCACTCGCCAGCGGTTCAGCCGGTGGTCCTCTCGGACGGGACGGAAGCGTTCTGGCCGGTGGAACGCCAGGTTACCTTCGCGAACCAAGCCGCGTGTTGATTCTGCGGACGCTGCCCGATGGACGACAAATGACGATCCGCTGCGACCTCGATCGTGCCATGAAGGATCCGAAAGAACGGATTCGAATTCTTCCTGATGATGTTGTGATGTTGCAACAGAAACCAGGTGGAGCGTTCTTCAACGGGTTCCTGAACTACTTCAGCGGCGATTCAATCTTGGTCGCATTCACTCGAGAATAGTGATTGCCTGATCGAAAAAGCCAAAAGGCCGCGAACAACATTTTTGTTCGCGGCCTTTTTTTGCGTTGATATCGCACCAGCAGAAAATCGATTGGAGGCTCTTGCTCGGAGGGGAACAGTTGAGGACAACTGTTCTACACTGACAGCCTGCTCTACTCTGGTTTGGGTTGCCCGTTGCTGGAAATCGTCGCTGCCTTGGGGGCAGATTGACGTGTTGTCGATGATGACGGTCGGGTGTAGTCGCTCTTGTAGTATCCGTAATAGCCACCATCGGAGTCAAATTTCTTGCCGGCTCCGAATGCATTGAGCATGCAGCCCAACATCTCACCGCCGGAACTATCGATCCGGCGAAGCGTGTTAACCACTTCATCGCGGCGAACATTGGCAACCTTGACGACCAAAATGCCACCATCCAATCGCGGCATCACGACCACGGGGTCGGAAACTGCCAGCACAGGCGGCAAGTCAACCAAGACCAAGTCGTAGTCTTCTTTCACAACCGCCAAAACTTCATCGAGTCGTTGTGATTGCAATAGTTCAGCAGGTGTTTGACTAGACGATCCCGATGTCATCACAAAGACATTGTCAGCTTCGGTCGCCTTGATTGCTTCCGGGATTTCCAAACGGCCTTCGAGGACATCGCAAAGCCCATCTTCTTTTCCGAGACTGAAATAGCGATGAGCACTTGGACGACGCAGATCGGCGTCGATGACCAATACCTTCAACCCGACTTGAGAAAACGACACCGCGAAGTTGGAAACCACGGTTGATTTACCATCGCCTTGCATGGGGCTGGTGAAGCCAATCGCACGTACGTTGCCGTTTCGAATATCGGGCAGCAGCATGGTGCGCCCCAGACGGAACGCTTCGGCGTCAGGCGAAAGCTCCGTTGCAATCAAACCCTTGATGCCCTGATTGATTGAATTCAGCTTGCCAACGCGACCGAGACTAGGCAGGCCGATCGCATCGTCCAATTCGGCAGCCGACCGGAAACGACCATCACGGACATCGTTGGCAACAGCCAGGAACAAACCAGAAAACAGCCCTAGCATCAGACCGCCTAGTCCGCAAAGTGGCAGTTTCGGCCAAGACTTTTGACCGATTCGCGGAACGGCCAAAAACTCGTAGAGATACCCGGTCAATCCGCTCGCCGTATCCAATTCTCGAAGCTGTTGCACAACGCCTTCGAACAAATCTTCTTGTCGACCGATCTTCTTTTGCAAGATCATGTCGGTGAGTTCGTACTCAATCAGTTCTTTCGCTTTTGTTTCAGCATCGGCCGCGAGATAGGTCAGTTCTTTGCGACGTTCGGAAAGTGCCGCCAAATCGTGATTCAAGAAACCCACATAAGCCTTCAACAATCCTTCAGGCGTAAGAGCACTATCGCCGAACATTTCGGCGGGGCTGGTGAGTTCTTTCTGGTCTTGCAAGAATTCCTTGACCAGCGTGATCTCACTTTCCAGCTCTTGCACCTTCGGGTGGCCCGGCCCAAACACCGACGTCAGTCGTTGTTTTTCACTATTGAGTTGGAGCAAATGAGTGATTTGCGTTCGAGCTTCCTCCATTTTGGCCGGCATCGCAGCTTTGAATTCAGCCGTGTTAGCTGAGTTCATTTGCAGGCCAGCAAAGACACCAAGACGCTCCAAGCTATCACTGTCAATTAGAGCAAGCTTGTCGAGTTGATCGATTGGATCTGTCGACTCATCCATTTCTTTCAGGGTCTCATCCACTCGAGTCAAACGAGTTTTTACCGTTGACTCTTGAATATCGAGATCCAGCAATTCGTCTTGCAATCGGCGATAGCGATCCTGGTAGATATTGCTGCTGCCTTCGCCTTGAAAAAACAACGGAGCTTCCTGACGAGCTTTCAAGTGTTCTTGCTCAGCGGCAACCAACTCGGCTTCAACTTCCGTCTTTGCCTTGTTGACCATCTCATTCGCACGGCCCATCACTTGTTCGACCTGGTCGATGATGAATTGCTCGTAGCGTTTCATCACGGCGGTTAAGATCAGCTTCGCATCATCAGGTTCCGTATGCGTGAACGTGATGTTGAGACTTCGAGCCGTCTTGGCGGAACCATCTCCACCTTTGACAATGGAAAGTTGATCGATGACATAGTCGATCGCATCCGTTTTCTCATCCAGGTGAGATTCGATAGAAGGCAAATCCACTAACTCGGTTTGCTCCAAGGCCTCACCGACAATCATTCGGCTTTGAATCAACTCCATATGGTTGGCGAGAATGTCCTCATCAACCATGTCAGTACCGGTACTATTGCCACCCAAACCAGCACTCTTCTGGTTGATCAGAACCTTGGCGTTGGACTCGTACCAAACCTGAGCGTTCAGTGCGTAGGCAACACCTGCCGCGAGGCCTGCGATCGACAGAAACGCGATCAGCCACCGTTGCCGGCTCAAAATCTGTAGAACATCCAGCGTTTCTTCCCCGTCAGACGTTGAGCTAGATGGGCCGCGGGCGGGAAGTCGGTTGGTCGGTTTGGCAGACTCAGCCATAGATTGTTTCTCGAGATCGATCGATTGTGGACCGCAGGGATTCAGGTACTCCCCCTACCGTGACAAACCGATGTTCACTTGCGCTCTCGATATCGTCAAGCGAAAAAGCGTTTTTGCCCGCTTTTCCCGTGCGAAGTGCTGTCAATGTGACAGCACCTTAGAACCAAAGCCCGGACAACCCCTGCGATCCGCACGAACGACCAATCCAGATCAGCGATGATCCACAAAGCGTTTCGATTTCCCCTCCGATCGCGGTAGCGATCCCATTGGCACCGACGTGATCTCGACTCGCAATGCCAACCGCTCACGAAACGCATTTTGCAGTTCCCGTAGATCTCCCAAGCTCCCATTCGTCGATTCCAACTTCGCCGCAGATTCAATGTCGATCGAAAGTTGGTCCAAGTGTTCCCGACGAGTCGCGATCATCCGAAACTCGGCTTCGGGCATTGTCTGACGAATGATGGCTTCGATGCTGGCGGGGAAGACGTTGACGCCACGGATGACCAGCATGTCGTCCGCCCGCCCAATCACGCCGCCGTCTAGTTTGACGAACTGGCATTCCAACCCGTGATCCCAAACCGGTCGAACGATATCACCGGTTCGATAACGAACAATTGGTCCACCAACGCGTCCCAAGTTGGTCATCACCAATTCCGATTCTTCACCCGGCTCCGCGAAACGCACGGCCCGGTCTTCTTCGTCAAACACCACAAACTCAGCGATGAACTCAGACTCGATGATGTGCAATCCACGATCGTCAGCGGTCGGAAATCCCCACGCTCCGAGCTCACTTGCACCAGCATGATCGATTACACGTGCCCCCCAAGGCTCTTCGATCGCACGACGGATCTCAGGAACGCTTCCACCCGGCTCACCAGCGACGATCAATCTGGAAACGCTGCTGCCTTTCAAATCGATCCCATGCTCATTCGCAACAGAAGCCAAGTGCATCGCGTACGTCGGCGTGCAACACACCACGGTGCACTCACGATCCAGCATCATCTGCAAACGAGCTGATGAAGACAGACCACCACCGGGAACGACGAGGCACCCTCGCTGCACCAATGCATCGTTGGCAGTCCAAAACCCGATGAACGGGCCGAACGAAAACGCCATCATGACCGTGTCAGCGGGCGTGACATCAGCTGCATCCAAAACGTACTGCCAACAATTCAACCACCAACGCCAATCATCAGACGTGTCAAAGATGGGCATCGGCCAGCCGCGTGAACCGCTGGTCTGATGAGCTCGCGAATAAGCTTGCCGAGGTTGAGTGAACAGCTTGGATGGATCCTCCCGAGAATCACCCAGCAAGTCGGACTTGTTCAAAAACGGCAACGATTCGAACGATTCCCAATCACGTAAATCTGGCGTCGCAGCAATTGTCTCTTGATAGAGCGGATGCCTTGATTCCTTCAGCCGCTGCCAAACTCGTTGCAACCGAGCCCATTGATGTTGGCGAAGGGGCTCGCGATCCATCGAGCGGAATTCAGGTCGAGAAAGTTCCATGAAGATGTTCGTCGTGATGCAGCAGCACTGCGGCCGCAAATGGGGGAAACAAACTAAACCGCCGCCGAGTGGACCAGCATAGCAAGGTCGTGCATCAGGATAGATGACGGTAGACTGGGCGTAGAGAGGAGCGATCCGAATCGCAGCTTCGACAAGTGAAGCCTCCGACATCATTGAACGTCTCACCAGTCACGGCATGCCGTCATCCATGGACGAAAAGATTGAGCCCGTGCTTGCGGTGGTTGGCCATCCCGTTGCCGGCAATCCAACCCAATTCGCTCTCGAGAGTGCACTCGAACAAGCCAATGTGGATTGCCGTGTCTTGTCGTTCGATCTCAACCCGAAGCAGTTGCCCATCGCTCTGGAGGGTATGCACGCGATGAGTTTTCGTGGTGTTTGGATCGACGCCAGTTGCCGGGGTCAGATTTCGCGAAACGCTGACTTCGCCAGCAAGCTGGGCATCACGGCAACCGATCCGTCGCATCCCCCGGAGGCGCTTCGAAGTTCGCCAGAATCCAAATCGGAGAATGAAAGCAACTCTCATTGGCAAGCGATCTCGGTCCGAGAACAAACCTGGACCCAGTTGATTCGCACGCAGTTGGAATTGGGTGGTTTTTCCGTCCAGCAGGTGCTCATCATCTGTTCCGATGCAGATGTTCGCAAACAACTCGCACAAAGACTGGTCTCTGAAAATCAGCTCGTCACGACAGAGGCGATGCAAACCAGTCCACCGGACAAAGACGCTCCTTCGAAACGGATCGACCCAGATTGTCCATCGGAAACTGATGCACAAATCGAATCGACGGTCGACCGCATCGTGATGGTCACATCACCGGAACAGATCACGACAACCTCACTCGCGAATGTTTGGTTAGCGGTGGACGGTCCTGCATCCGAAATCATCGATGCGTTTCGCAGCTCGACCACTCCACCGGGAACCGTGTTGGTGGATCTGAACGAGAACTGGGACGCAAGCGACATCAGCGAATGGGAACGCTGCAAAATGGATGCGGGCAGCAACTGCATCACACGCTGGGACATCCACGCTGCCTGCTTGGCGAAAGTCGTTCCTCAGTGGCTTGGTGCCGAAGTGCAGGTGGATGTTCTTCGCGAGGCCATGGAAGAGTACTTGTCCGTTTAAAGGTTCCGATGGAAAAGCAATTGACCTCTCGCCTGACTCTGCAAGACACCCACATCGTGGAAACGATTGCAAAGCTGCAACGTCGCATCAGCGAGCGGTTCCCCGATTCAGGACTCCAGCATTTGTGCGGAGAATTGCTGGAAGTTGGACGCAGTGCTTCTCAGCGATCGCAGGAAATCGGCCGCCCGATTCGACACATACGATTCGCAAGCTATCTGCTGCTCGCGGGGTTGATCGGCTCCTTGATCGTGCTGATTTTCTCCATCGCACAACCCGCCACGACGGACTTGTCCAGCGATGACATGAAGTTGCCCAACTTGATCGCGATGGCGGATTCGTCCAGCCAAGTGATGCTGCTGCTCAGTGCGGGCATCTATTTTTTGATCTCGCTGGAAACGCGACTGAAACGGCGCCGCGCTTTGACTGCCATTCACGAGTTGCGATCGATGTGCCACATCATCGACATGCATCAACTCACAAAGGATCCCGAGCGGGTGCTATCCAACTTCCGCGGCACCGACAACTCACCGCGGCAGAAGATGACACCGCTGGAACTGAACCGCTACCTCGACTATTGCAGTGAGATGCTGTCGTTGACCGGCAAGATCGCTGCTCTCTACGTCAAGAACTTCGACGATCCGGCCTCGGTCGCGGCCGTCAGCGAAGTCGAACAGCTCTCCACCGGTTTGTCGCGAAAAATCTGGCAGAAAATCATGATCCTCAACCAGTCCGTTGGAATCTCAACGCCGACACGCAACCCCAACCCACAGTGACCATGCCGTCCGCCAAAAACCCAAGTTCAAAGAAGATTCAAAAGCAACTGCTCGATGCTGCGAGCGAGCTTGCCGATGGAGTTGACCAGCTTCAATTCGACGAACCAGTCACACACGTTTACAACCCTCTGCGATATGCATGGGGACTTCATGAACAATACGTCCGACAAATCGGAGCCAACGCTCACGTTTTGTTCCTCGGTATGAACCCAGGTCCATGGGGCATGGCACAAACGGGAGTTCCCTTCGGTGAAATCAATTCCGTCGTTCAGTGGATGGGACTGAAAGGCGAAGTCGAACGACCAGACAACGAGCATCCCAAACGCCCCGTCGAAGGATTGAACTGTTCGCGAAGCGAAGTCAGCGGACGCCGGTTGTGGGGATTGGTCGCTGAAAAGTACCCCAACCCCTCCAAGTTCTTCGAGAACTATTTCGTCGCGAATTACTGCCCGCTCGTGTTCATGGAAGCGGGCGGAAAGAATCGAACCCCGGACAAGTTGCTCGCCGACGAACGAGAGGCTTTGCAGGCCATCTGCGATGTGCATTTGAAAAAGGTCATTGCAGCGGCACAGTGGACAGACTTGGTCGGTGTGGGTGCGTTCGCAGAAAACTGCCTCAAACGAGTCGTGAAGTCGATGGAGCAAGATGCTGACTCCGCGACGGCGAAGAAATCCGCTAGCAAAACGAGCGCAGCCAAAGCCTCACCGGCGATCCATCGAATTCTGCATCCAAGTCCCGCTTCCCCTGCGGCAAACAAAGATTGGGCCGGCAAAGTGACCCGCCAACTGATGGATGCCCACATTTGGTGAAGCAGCCGAAACAGCCCATCGACTGAACCAAAGTTGCAAATTTCACGTGATCATCGGTCAAATGAGTCTGTTAAACTGACGACAGATTGACCGGAGAGCCGCACAGGAACCCCTCTGCGGAGAAAGCACTCGCATGGGGCAACGATTTGTTGGATTCAGTCTCGCAGTATCGCCGTCGCACTCGGCTGACCGCAATTGCCGTCGGCACTATGATCGGACTTTTGGCGGTTCTCCTCAATTTGCCTTGGCGATATACCCAGATCAGCGAACGTTGGATGGGCGAGCCATTCGCGCTTGTACAGCGTGTTCCAGTTGTGGATGCGGATCAGATCACTCGAGCGGGTTGGCCTTGGCGATACCAAGTCGTGATCGACGAAGGTCCAGAAGGATCATCGCGAAATCCCACCAGCAATGCTCTCGCAGCACACACGCTTGCCAAACACTCGCCACAGTATTGGTCGAGCTGGGCCTTGCTCGCTGACATTGTTTTCGCTTCCGCTCTGGTTTATCTCGCGTTTCGGCTTTGGTGTTGGCGAGGAGAACGCATCGCGGTATCTGAAACGCCCGAACGCACCCGACGAAAGTTCGACATCGCGGTCGCGTCGGCTTGCTTCCTGATGCCGGCCAGTTTGATCTTCACCAGCAACTGGACCGCCAAGAAACACTTGGCAAGCATCGACTCATTGAAATCGCGTGGCGGCTATCAGTTCACTTTTGAAGCACCCCAGTTTTTGAAGAAGAGGATTCCCGTCCAGCTTCACCCGTACTTCCTGCGACTTCGTACGTTGGAGCTGTATTCGCCAGACCAAGATGATGTGCAAAAACTCATTCGAACCAAGACGCTGCGATCCGTTCTGATCTCCGATGGCCATTTGGATGAGCACACGTTGGATCCACTCCGTCATGCCACGGAACTAGCCAGTCTGACGCTGAGCCAGTCTCCGGTCTCAAGCGAGATCTGCGAAGACATTCGAGCCTGTGAACGGCTGATGCATCTCAGTTTGGACAAATGCCAACTGAATTCTCAGATGGCGAAGCCAATCAACGAGATGGACAAGCTGCAATACGTTGATCTACGGAGAAACCCGCTGAAGCTGGAATCCATCTCCAAGCCAAAATGGTCGGCCACCTGTCGAACGTTGATGTTGAGCCGTCCAAAACCGGGCGAGTCGGCGCATCTCAGTATCTATCAGTGGCCCAACCTCAAACGTCTCTCCATTCGCAATTCGATTCGAATTTTCAACGATGCGACTCTCAAATTGTCACTGACCGATCTGCCGTCACTGACTGAAATTGCACTCGATCGGTCGCAAAAGCATTCGCTTCACGCGAAGAATCTTCCCCGATTCCGGCGGATCCTGGAGCCGGTCGACCTGATGCTGCTATACGGTCGAAACGACAATCTTCACGGACTCACGCGGTTCGAAAGCGTCGACCTGCAAGATGTCCCCAACCTTCGTCGGCTGGAGTGTTTCGCGGCCGATCTGAAGGAACTTCATTTGTCGGAAGTCGGTCGTCTGAAAGAGATTTACCTGGGCGTCTACAGCTATGACTCGCAAGGTCAGATCACGACCGGCGTCAACACAATTGCGGGTGACGAAGCTTGGCTGAAGCAGATCGCTCAGACGCCGTCGCTAACCAAGGTCGATATTGCTGGGGTTCACTTCCCGGCCAAATCTCTCGAACAACTCTCAACACTTGCCTATTTGAAACAGCTGAACATTCAAAAAGGTGACATCGAGTACACTGATTTGGATTGGATTCTTCATCTGCAGAAGCTGCAATCTCTCGGCATCCGTGATTGTCGCATCACTGCCGAGTGGCTTCAGAATTGTCTGGCAAAGCTGCCGCAATTGAGAAGCGTGCACGCCGACCTTTCTGATTTGGATCAGCTGACGATCGCTGAGAATCAAAGCTTGATTTCGCTGGATCACTTCGAGGTTTCCAAGATGAATCGATTGGAACTGAGAAGTCTTCCCCGTCTTCGTGGTTCCATTCAAATTCGCGGCGACATCAAAGACGTGCGACTGAAGGATCTTCCGCTTCTCGACGAACTGTTGATCGAAAGCCCGTGGCCTCAACAAGCCAGCCTGGAAGGATTGACCAACCTCCGTTACTTCGGTGGTGGCGGTCCCCAACTCAACGATGACGTTATCGATCAACTGCTGCAATTCAAACGGCTCGACCACATCGTGCTGGCGTATCCAAACATCTCAACCGACCGGCTTCAGGCGTTGGGACAGTACAGATATCTAACCGGACTGGAGATTCCCGGTTGTCGCGTGGACGATGAAGTGGCGTCTTACTGGTCCAAACTTCTTCGACTGCGAGTCGCGAATTTCGATGACACTGAGGTCTCAGCAAGAACGTTCCAGTGGTTGCATGGGATACCGTCCCTGCGCCGGCTGTCGATCGCTCGGGTTCCTCTCAACGCTGATGCACGACGCATTGTCAGCACGCTGTATCAGTTGTCTTCACTGAATTTAAGCGGAGTCGACTTCCCGCCTGAGGACCTGGAACGACTGGTCGCCGAAGGCAACCTCGAGGCACTTGACCTCGGTGGCTGCAAACTCAGTGAGTCGCATCTCAACATTCTGGCAAATTCCAAAACGCTACGTCGAGTGGTCCTGAAAGACTGCGACTTGGAGCCCAAACAAATTGCTGATTTGCTTCGAACGAACCCTCAACTGACATTGGATTTGGGCATTCACGATCAAACATTCTTTGTCAACTTTGCACCACCGTATCGCACACGTTTGATCGGTTGCCACGTACGCAATCGGCAAATTGTAAAACCAACGCGTCGGCCACATGTCTTGATGGGCCCCGTGGATCTGATGACCCTCGAGGACTCGCAGTTCCCGGACGATTCGAGCGAAATGACATCCGAAGACAACGCGATCGAGCCGCAGCTTGCATCGAACATCGCCGACTCAGCAGCCGAGAGTGAAGAACGGAGACACATCGTTGTGGATTTAGCTGAGTTCCGGATGCAGTCCGAAAGAGCATTCTCAACCGAACTGTTTCGTGCCGCCAATGAATTGACGGCCAACAAATAGCCGATGGAAGAGGCAAGTTGAATAATGAACTTGCCATACGTGGAAGGGTCTCATCGGTCTTCGTTTCGCTGCTTTGTTCACGCAGCCGTGGTGGGTTGCTTCTGCCGAGAAGCCAAACCGCCGAGGACAATCGATCCTCCGACCAGCAACGAAAAACCGCCCAGGATCGTGAGTCCGGTTGCTGCCAAACGCTCTTTGAGTTTTAGGTCCGCGATGGCCGTTTCAAAGACTCGTCTATCGTCCGGTTCAATTCGAATCAGAACCGCTTTTTCGAACTGTGTTTCGTCGCCAACCAGGACGTTGCCTTCGTAGCGACGCACGACCAATTCGTCACGGATCCAATCGATGTCCATTGGGATCATCTCGGGATGGGTCGCCCATTCTTGATTCGCCACCAGTTCATCGACATAGCTCTGAACAGCGCCGCGAGCGTAGACACCGACGAGTTCGTCGGCTTCTTCGATGGAACCACTTGGCCCCGAAGTCACGACCACGCTGTATTCCTTGCCATCGTCTGTGATCGGTTCGTCGATCCAACCGGG
The DNA here is from genome assembly GCF_002727185.1 of Rhodopirellula bahusiensis. NCBI lineage: Bacteria > Pseudomonadati > Planctomycetota > Planctomycetia > Pirellulales > Pirellulaceae > Rhodopirellula > Rhodopirellula bahusiensis. Next base: position 102,843 of record NZ_NIZW01000022.1, on the reverse strand, counting down.
ACGATCATCGGGATAGATCAAATGCGAAAGTGGTGCGACGCTGAGTTCAGCGGTTTCGCCTTCCGTTTGCTTTGCCTCAATTTTGATTTCGTCATCAGCAAAGCAACGGCTCGCATTTGAAAAATTCACACCAGGCAATCCGCCCAGCAAGACCATCGCCAGTGCGATGGATGTCCATCGGTATTCAGACTGTTGAGATTGCATCAGATTTCACCCAAGGAGCTGACAATTGTGTCATCACGATCACGCCGCCGGCAATCAACATGCCTGCCGGCTGCGGAACCGGAACGATTTGATGCACGACCCATTCACCGACGACCGCAACGGTGACTGCCCACAAACTCAAACGAACGCGACGCAGTGGATCGACAGGTTTCCACATGCGAAGCAGTGCGAACAACAATGCAAAGTGGCCCATCATTGCGGCGGCTTTTGGCACACCGGATTCCAGATAAAACGAAACCGGAAGCACCGTTGCGTCAATGTCTCTGCCCAATCCCTCATCCATCGGCACCATCAGGAAATGGCCAAGCACAAACGCGAGCAAGCCAACGCAGGCACCCCAGGAAGAGGACACCAGTCGACGCACCAACCCTTCGCCTTCACTGCCTTCCCAGAATTTGCCAATGCCCAGCAACCCAAAAGCACCCAACCAGATCACCAAGGCCATCCAGACATAGGGAGCCAGAGCCATCGGCGTGAACGGCGTGCTTCGCATCCCGATCACGGAACTGAGCAACAACAGCACACCGGCGACAATCATTGAGGTCATACCCGAAGTCGCCCATTCAGCCGAACGCGACAACCGGGTCCGATCTGACAGACCGGTCCTCAACAACGATCGAACTTGAGCCTTCGTCATGACGTTCTTTCCTGACGGACGAACATTCGCGGCAGCATGCACGGCGGGGTCGCCCTGCGGCACGCCTCGCGAATCCGTCGACGTGGGCGAATACGAAGTGGGTTCGGACAGTTGCAACACGACGTGACGAATCACGTAGTAAGGAACGTAGAAAAACCCAACCATCGACAGCACCGGCAACAACCAGTGCGTGTTGATCAACAGAATCGCGACGGCGGAGATAGCCAGGACCAGTTTGATTCCGGGCGACGTTTCCAGTGCTCGCCACCAAGCCCGTGCGTCGGAAAAACTATTGCGTACCGCTCGAGCGATTGGTTCTTCCCCGGCCGACGAACTCAAAACCATGGACGCACCGCCTGCGTTGGGCGAAGCCACCCCGGCGGTCTCAACCATGGGATCGACGTGACGGTTTTTCTTTGGGTAGAAGCAGAATGTTTCGCCGCTGGATTCATGCGAATCAGAAGCAACCACTTCCGCCAAAACGGGCGTCTCGTCCGTTGGCATCGAAGCCAGCGAAAGCATTTCGGCCACATCACGAGGACGTTTGCGAGGATCCTTTTGCAAGCATCGATGAATTACGTTTCGATATTGATTCGGGACACGCGACAAATCGGGTGAGTCGGTCAAGTGTTTGACGATGATCTCCTGAGGAGTCTCACCATCAAACGGCAAATCGCCGGTCAGCATCTCAAACAAGATCACGCCGAGCGCGTACAAGTCAATTTCTTGACCGTACTGCCCACGACCGATCTCGGGCGCCATGTAGTGGAACGTTCCGATGCTCTCGGTGTGACCGCTTCGGTGCGACGCGGAGATGAATTTGCTGAGCCCGTAGTCGCCGACTTTGACGATGCCATTGTCGTCGAACAGGTTGCCGGGCTTGATGTCACGGTGAACCAAACCGGCCGAGTGCAAATGGGCAACGCCGGCTGCGGCTCCCGCGAACCAGTGGCGTGCCTGAGATTCGAACATGCCGCTGGGCAACACGTTGCGAGAATCGGAGGCGGCCGTTTTAGCAGCCGCGTCCAACACCTCTCGCAAGTTGGGTCCGGCGACATATTCCATCACCACCCAAGTTTGGTCGTCGGCATCCCGACACACGTCGTGAAGCGACACCAAGTTTTGGTGTTTGAGGTTCAGACAGTGAGAAACGCCGCGCAGTTCGACTTCCAGATTTCGCTGGATGCGTTTCAGAGCCACTTCCTTGCCCGCTTGGCTGACCGCGAAATACACCTCTCCAAATCCGCCCACGCCGATGCCACGACGAATCGTGTATCGGTCCAGGACCAGATCGTTTGGAGAGTGGGTGAATTTCATCGGACGAGAAGATGGCATGGGGTTCGAGTAGTCTGCGGGAAGTTCCATTGTATCGGCCAAAGCACTCATCGCATGCCTTTTCATCAAGACGAGAACGTTCCGTCAGGTTCACTCGGACGGTCACACGGGGAGCCCGATGCTCCCCGTGCCAAAGGAATCACAGCGAGGAATTGCTGCTTTCTTCTTCCAACTGAATCGAAACGTAGGCCTGATCTTCGCCGCCATCCAGCTTTTGCATGTAGGCGGTGACATCATCGAGCAGATTTTCGTCCGAAGGTTCGTCCAAGTTGATCTCGCCGAAGTATTCGACGTCGACCTTCATGGTTTCCTCTTCCACATCAATTCGCGTGGCGATGTCGTCCAGCAAACGTCGCGTGTCCGACAAAGCGCTGTCGTCGAGGTGCAGTTGCGTGCTGGTTTGGGCCACACGGAGGGCACCCAAACGAGCCTGCAGGTTTTCGACTTCGACTTCTAGCTGGCGTTTGGCGTCCAACATTGCGTCCATCCGCTCAGAAGCGGCAGAGAGCGAGGCTTCGCGAGCAGCCAGCATCTGACGGAGTTTTTCCGAAGTTTGCTGACGCGTCTGGAATCGTTTGAACCGATTTCCCAGATCCGATTTCACTTGGGCCGATGTGTAAGTGACGCCGCCGTAGGAGTATACGGAGCTTTCATCTCGCAAATCATTCGTCAGTCGTTCGATGTCGGTTTTGGCCTTCGTCAACCTTTCGTCGGTCGTCGACAACTCACGTTGCAATCGAACCACTTCCGTTTTTTCCTGAGCGATTCGGCGAGCGTTTTGTTGTATTTCCGGCTTCAGATCAACGATCAGTTGGCGAGCGCGATTCAGTTCCCATTCCAAAGGCACAGCGTCGCTGGCGGAATTGGTCATGTACGACCACCCGCAACGAGCGTAGCTGCCGATCGGAGTGGCGATGGTCAAACCAGACAACAAGGTGGCAGCGGTTCCTGCCAGCACGAGTTTTTTAAGCATAGTTGTTCTCCTGAGAAAACATTTCGTGGGATTTCGGGGCGGAGTCAGTGCCGCATCACCGTGTTCTTCGTTCCAGGCAGTCGGGTCTTGGCAAACGGGCGCAAAAAAACCGAAAAACCCACAAACCGGGTGAATTTCAGTGACCTGCGACGGGTCAACTCCGTAGAAACACTTGTCGCAGACCAGCGAATTCCACTTCTCTTTGCGTGATTCCGAAGCGTTTTCATCGCGTTCGACGTAGGTTTTCAGTAAACCACATTGATCATTCGGCCCTGATTTTGCCGAACCTTATCCTGGGTGAAGCCATCTGGAATGGTCCTGGGGAAACAACCATGTCAACTTCATCGCCAACACCGAATCCGTCTGAATGGGTGCCGTCTGATACCGGCTCACCACGGCATGAAATCCAGTGCCTTGACTGGGGACGGATCACGGCTCTCTTCGATTCTGAATCCGTCAACGCCGCGATTGGCGACTGGATCGACACCGATCTTTCCGACATGGAAACGCGATTGGTTGCGTTTCAATCGCACGGTTCCGTTCTGCGTGGTCTCAAAGACTCACGATAGGTTTATCGCGGCTTTTGAAACCACGAGAAATGGATTGAAATTTCGCGACGTCTTGCCGCGATTGGCTTGGCCATCATGCTGACTTTTTGCTACTGTCAGCTCACTTCGGCACTTTTCATGATGGCCGGGAAACGAATTTGTCCGATTGGTTACTCGGATTGTTCGGGTTGTAGTTGAGTCGAACACAGGATTGGCTGCTGCACACCAAGTCAGTCGATGCTGATTGACGCAGACCTTTGGATCGCCCTCCCGTGGCGTTCCTCCCACTCAATGCCTGACCCACAAGCAGCAAGGAAGCTGAGATGAACACACCTCGTCGTCAATTCTTGGGACTCGCCGGCGGACTGCTGGCCGGTGGACTCTCTCAAACGAATCTCTTTGGGCAAGACCCTCAGTGGACGAAACCAGTCCACCGGGTTGCCAACGCCGCCCTGTCCTCGCAAAAAGCTGACGCCACCGCAGGGGTCAGCTCCGCGAAAGCCGATTTGGTTCGTGGCCTGGATATGGCTCGTCAATCGCTGACGCGATCCAAGACAGAAGTGAAGGACTACACGGCGCTTCTGGTCAAACGGGAACGCATCGGTGACAGCGTTGGCGATCACGAATACATGCGAATCAAGGTTCGCAATCGCAAAGAGGCGAATGGTCGTTTGGTGCAACCATTCAGCGTTTACCTGGCATTCGTGAAGCCCACCTCGGTGAAGGGTCGCGAAGTCATTTACGTCGAGAATCAGAACAACGGCAACATTGTTGCTCACGAAGGTGGCTTCAAGGGTCGCTTCCTTCCCACCGTCTCGATTCCGCCGACCGGCATGCTAGCAATGCGTGGCCAGCGATATCCGATGACCGAGATCGGTGTCGAGAACATGATCTTGAAACTGATCGAACGAGGCGAGAAGGCTCTTCAGTTCGAAGACGTTCACGCTGAGATTCGCAAAGAGGCTCGCCTGCAAAACCGTCCTTGCACCGTCCTGCAGTTGACCCAGCCCACCCGACGCCCCGATGCGGAATTCCACACCGCTCAGGTATTCATGGACAATGAACTGAACATGCCGATTCGCTACATCGCCCACGATTGGCCGACCGCTGCCGGCGGACGTGGCGAAGTGATTGAGGAATACAACTACCTCAATCTGGAAGTCAACGTAGGACTGACGGACAAGGATTTCGATCCCTACAACAAAGACTACAACTTCCACTCTTGAGTGGGATATCCGCACAAATGCGGATCGATTGCAAACGAAATCCAGTGCGGGGAATTCCGCGGAACAGACATTGCATACTTAGAAGTACACTACTCTGTTTCGTTTCCTCGCGCTGCGTGTTTTCGCGTTGCCCATTCTCGCACCGCTTTTTATGGCGGTGCATTGTTCGCGGAGTCTGATCATGACGTCCTACCCTCGCCCCGCATCACTCGCCGTGACTTCGATCGCGGTTGCAGGCATCGGCTTGGTTTCGTTTTTCTTCATCGGTTGCAACGTCCCAAACAACCCTGGGCCGACCGTGAATGTCCCTGCCGAGGCCATCCAACAGGCGGTCGGTTCGGTGGACGATCAGAACTTGGTGCTCGTCAAATTTGGAGCGGTATGGTGTGGCCCCTGTCGGGAAGTCGACAAAGAATTGGCCTCGCTCGAACCAACCCTTCCTGAGCAAGTCCGTGTGGTCAAAATTGATGTCAACGAGCAACCCGAAGTGGCATCCAAATTTGGGATCGAAGGCATTCCGCGAATGTTCCTCGTCCGAAATGGGCAAGTCTTGGCTGACGAAGTTGGATATCGCTCGGAATCTGAACTGCGCAGCTGGGTGGCCAGCTACCAGTGATCTCCCTGGATTCAACTATCTGAAACGATTGCGGCTTCTTCACAGATAGTCATCTGGGAATTTTCCCCTCAGCAATCTACGGTGCTGGCTGATTGAAGCACCACGAACAGGCGATCTCGCCTCGCGTTCCTCCATTTGGCCCTCCCGAATGAATTCAGCCAAAGTGAATCCTTCCGGACAAGACCCCAACCCCTCGACGACCGCTACCCGAGGGTCAGCGTTTCCCGCCAGTCGCTACGCATTGTTCTTCGGCCTGGCTCTCGCTGGTGGTGCGTTGGACCTATGGAGCAAAGAAGCCATTTTCAAATGGCGCGGTCTCCCCGGAACCAAAGGTGTTCACTGGATCATCGAGGGGTACTTCGGCATTGAAACTGCCGTGAACATTGGTGCGGTCTTTGGCTTGGGAGCCGGCCAGGGTTTGGTGTTCGCTGCGATCTCAGTGTTTGCCGCCGCGGCGATCATCGTTTGGCTGTTTGTATTCAAAGCCGCCCGTTCATGTTGGTTGACGTTCGCGTTGGGATGCATCACCGGCGGAATCATTGGCAACCTTTACGACCGCCTAGGATTTTGGTGGGAACCGGGTCTGCCCGATCAATGGCAAAGTGGCGTCCGCGATTGGATTCTTTGGCAAGCGTCTGCAGCATGGAAATGGCCCAACTTCAACATCGCGGATTCTTTGTTGGTCACGGGAGCAATCATGCTGTTGGTTCAATCGTTCTTCTTCCCATCACCGCCGCACGATGAGACAGGCGGCGGTGAGCTACCGGGTTCGCGACCGCCGGATGAACCGGCCGAAGGTGCGAAGCCGGCCGCATCGTGAAGACTTCGCTGATCGCGTCGCCGCGACACACTCTGGCTCGATTGCTCTGGGTTTGGCGTTGGTGGTTTTTCTGCTTGGGGTGTTTTTCGGCGATCCCATTGGCGATCTACCAAAGCGATTTGGGGATGGATCGATCCCTGGCCGCAATGTTCTCGCCAGCTGATCCGACACTGAATCAGTATCAACATTTGCAGCAAAACTTTGGCGGCAATTTGATTGTCATGCTGGTCTACGAAGATGCTGACCTGATGACGCCCGAGGGAGTTGCTCGGAATCAGGCATGGACCGCTTCTGCCGAATCAATCGATGGCGTTCGAGGCGTCCTTTCGGTCGCGAAATTGGTCGAAGCGTTTGCCTACATCCGGCCTCAGTTTTCATTGCTGACGGGAGCCATCCCAGCCGATCCAGGTGCCCCCTCGCCACCATCAAAAATGCTGGAGAAAGACGACCCGGCCGCGAATTCGTTTCGAGATCTTTTCGCGGGATACACGCACGGCCAAGACGAGAAGACCGCCGCGATTGTGGCGATGCTTCAACCAGGTCAGACTGAAACGGCCATCGAAGAATTGCAACGTCTGGCCGATCAGATTCCCTCCGAACGAGCCCCCGTTCTGATCGGCGAACCGGTCTTGCTTGATGATGCCTTTGACATGATCCAAGCCGATGGAAATCGACTGGCACTTGGCACGATCGGCTTGCTCAGCCTGGTGATGTTGTTGACCCTTCGCGATTATCGAATCGTTCTACTGGCGGCGATGGCGATCATTTGGGCAACGCTTTGCACCCGTGCGTCCATCGTCGCGATGGGGATGGAAATGTCGTTGGTCTCCACAATCTTGATCGCGATCATCGCGGTCATTGTGGTGGCTGCGGTGATGCACATCGGAGTCCGCTCACGGGACAATTTGGGTGAGACGAAACAATCAAACATGAATGAGTCGATCGTCCATGTCTCGGCCTTTTTAGCGATCCCGATCCTTTGGACTTGCCTGACCGATGCGGCTGGTTTTGCATCACTTTTGGAATCGGAAGTCCGACCGGTTCGGCAGTTCGGCGCGATGACGGCGGTGGCGGCATTGGCGATCGTCGCCGCTTTGATCTGGTTCACTGCCGCTTTGATGAGTCTGCCCACAGGCAAACGAAAGACATCTCAGCCGATGTCTTCCGACGACCAACCAACACCCTCGCGAAAGTTTCTTGTCCATCTGGTATCGACCAGTCTTCGCCACAGCAACCTTTTGTCGATTACGTCCATCGTCGTCCTGGTCCTGTGCACCGCGATGGTCACGCAGCTCAAAACTGAAACCAGTTTCCTCAAAAACTTTCGCGAAACCAGCGACATCGTCCGAGCCTACGAACGCGTGGAGGATCAACTCGGCGGGGCGGGTGTTTGGGACGTTGTTCTCCCCGCACCTGCGACCATCACTCCTGAATACATCGCTCGCGTTCAAGCGTTCGAAACCCAACTGAGAGAGTTGGAGGTCATTGATTCTTCCTCCGGTCGAACTCATCGATTGACGAAAGTTTTGTCGCTTGCGGATGCGGACAGAGTTGCGGCAATGAGCCCGCTACTATCCATCGTCACTCCGGAGGTCCGCTTGGCAGGAATGAGAACCGCGATTCCCACTTTCGCGGACGCCTTGTTGACGTTTGATCCGCCGAGCGACGGCGGCGACCGTGAACTAAGAATCATGTTGCGAAGTGAAGAAAGCTTGCCGGGTGAGGTGAAGCGAGAACTCATCGATCGAGTGACGCTCATGGCCCAGGATTTTGACGAGCAGGCCCTCGTCACAGGTTACTCGGTGCTCATGTCCCAACTCGTCAGCAGCTTGCTTCGCGATCAATGGAAAGCATTGGCGATCGCGTTGGCGTTGGTAGGTATCTTGATCGGAATTGCAACGGGCAGTTGGCGATACGCCTTGGTCGCACTATTGACCAACACGTTGCCGATCATGTTGGTATTGGCCGTCATGGGATTGGCCGGTGGAGGTTTGGACTTGGGGTCCGCGATGATTGGTGCGGTCTCGATTGGATTGTCCATCGATGGCTCGATCCATTTCCTAGCGGGCTATCAACGTGGACGATCGGCGGGCATGGAAAGTATGTCTGCCGCAACTGATGCGGCGACGGATGTGGCGGCTCCGATCTTTCTAGCGACATTGGCATTGGTGATCGGTTTCGGGATTTTGATGACCAGCCCCTTCATTCCCACTGCAACGTTTGGCATGTTGATTGCCGCCACGTTAGCAGCGTCCGCTTGGATCAATCTCACGTTGTTGCCCGCGGCAATTGTCTCGGTCGACCGTTTTACAAACACACATTGAAACCTTGGAATGAACATGCACCTTCGTGGCGTTGCCTTGGACATGGACGGACTGTTGTTCGACACCGAACGGATCTATTTCCAAGTTGGTGATGTGCTGCTGAAGCGACGCGGACACACTTTCACATTGGAACTGCAGCAGAAGATGATGGGCCGAGTCGGCTTGTCTGCGATCGGTCAAATGATTGATCACCACGAACTTGATGACGATCCGGTCTCACTGCTCGCGGAATCCGATGACGTCTACGGAGATCTGTTGCTCGGAGAACTTCGCCCGATGCCCGGTTTAGAGGACTGGATCGGGCGTTTGCGGACCAGCGGGTTGCCATTTGGTTTGGCGACCAGCAGTCGTCGAAAGTTTGTCGACATGATCCTCCCCACCACGCAGTGGGCAGCCGACCTCGCCTTTGTCCTCACCGGCGACGATGTCACTCACGGGAAACCCAACCCAGAGATGTACCTGAAGGCAGCTGACCGACTCAGCGTTTCACCGGCGGAAATGCTGGTGTTGGAAGACAGCGGAAACGGTTCGAAAGCGGCGGTTTCCGCCGGAGCGATCACGGTGGCTGTTCCCAACGAGCACACTCAATCACACGTTTTCGAGGACGTGCATCTGGTCGCTGAATCACTGGCCGACCCACGACTTTGGGACCTGCTTCCGCAAACCGCCCGTGCCTGATATCGAGCCTATTCTTTCCAGTGCACGTCGCAGCGAGCGTGCAAGCGTTTGCTGACCTGCGTGTTGCCCCCAGAAACCAATTCCAACTGTTCCAAAACATTGTCGATTGGAATTTGCTGGGCTTCGTGAACCAAAATGGGTGTCACACCTGGGATCACCACGGTCGTCAATGATCCCGCATGAGCGGATGACACCTCGGGCTCCAAGCGTTCGCGATCCGACTCGCTTCCGACCAACAGCAACAAGCGTTGGCGGCCACCACATTGCAGCAAAGGCGGCGATGCAACGTGCAAGGCAGACTCAATCGTTGTTTGTTCGTTCCACAACGAGTTGCCGCCCGGCGGTTGTTCGAAGGTTTGCGTTTCGCAGACACCTGTTTTCGTTGGTTGAGCCGCGTTGGTATCGCGCCCAACGGCGATGGTTTGTGTGTTGGTCAATTCCGATTCACGGGTCAACACCGATGCCGCGGACGTCGTGGAGTCAGTCAAATCGGTGGACGATTGCCGGTGAGAGTCGATCACATTTTCAACAACGGGCAAGCACTTTCCGACCAGATCGGTTGCCATCTCTTGTTCGTCCCACTCAAACGTTGCATCCCGCAATGGCCCGAGCAACCAAGTCGACGCGGTTTGCGAATGCAGGTTTTCGAGGACGGGATTGAAACGCATCTGAATTTCTTGCGGCATCTCCATCCAAGGGTTCTCGGTATCACGATTGTCACCGGGAACACATCGAATGGCTTGAGCGATGCCGACCGCCATCTTGTTCAGCGTTGAGTGCAGAGATCCGATTCGTTGCGCAAAAGCCTTGAGCTGTTCCCCGGTCATTTCCGCGGCAATCACGTTGAGCTCCATCATCGCCAGCTTTTCGGCTGTTTCGATTTCGCCTTCTAAGTCGGTCTTCGAGGACAAGTTGTTTCGCAAGGCCGCTTGCTGCTCTCGCAATTCCGATCGAAATTGCTCCAATCCTTCGGATCCGCTGATGCACCACTTCATCAACCCTTCCGTGGCTTGCATGCTGGAAGTGACATCGATCCGTCCGTCGTGCATTCGAACAGAGACTTCGCGGCGAAGCATGACCATCTGCCTGGCCGCCCGGCGGTCCAGCCGATCCACCACATCGCACTCGCTCAGTTTTTCTTTTAACAGTCGTGTGATCCGGGGGCCATCCATCAGCTCCTGCACGGAAATTCGCGAAAGCATTTCGGATAGGTTTCTGGCGATCGCATCCGTGTCTTGCCCGAACGGTGCTTTCACTTCGTCCAAGTAGTTCGCCACGTCGAGCCCGCACCGTTTGCGGAGTCGTTCGGTGGTTGGTCCGGCAATCTGGCGTGACTCATTTGGGTTGCCGAGCCAACGCAACAGTAAGTGCCGTGCGGCAGCGGGTGCCAGCAGATTTTCTTCCAATGCTCGAACACACTTTAGACGAGCCACACCAACTGATCGCAGCATTGGCTTCGCCAGTATCGCTGCATCAGCTTGGTCGCTTCGGCGAGCTTCCGCCAGCAATTCTCCGGCGCCCGTTGCATCGGCCCATAAGTAATCGACCATGGTCGCGGCCGCAGAACCTGAATGAGGCAAAGCGTGATCGCCGTCGACCACCACGTATGCGTTGCGAAGCGGGTTTCGAGAGGCGGGAACGCCGGACCACTGCACGCCAGGATCCCCGGGATAACTGTTCTCCGGCAACATGTAGTGACCGATTTCAGAAATCGCAGCGAAAGAATCATGGAGTGTCAACGGTTGATGCGGGTTGCCTTGCAGCGACACGGTCGACAGCAACGGCAACACGGAAGCACTTTCCAAGCCCGCTTCATCCAACAGTGTCCGAATCCGAGGTGCGAGGTCCATGACCATGCCACTGGCCGTTCCGCCCGACAGCGAACCGATGATGTAAACCGACGGCACACGATCACCGCAAACAGCAGCCAAGTGATCGATCGATTCACGCAGTCCAGAGTCGATACTTTTCGCGTGATCAACCATCGCCAAACGTCCCAAAGGACGCATGCCTTCGGTTGTACCGCTACGAGGTACGTTGTAAATCCAACGTCGAGACAAAGATCGGAACTGGTCCGTTCGTCCCTCGCGGTATTGCTGAGCTGACTTCAGCGGCGTATGCAGAATCGTCGCCGGAGGAATGCGGTCCGATGCCTCTGCCAAACGAGCGGCATGGATCGTATGCATGTCCGTGTCAATCAAAACCGAATGCAAATCCAAAGGACACGCGCTATGCAACGTCGCCACGCGATTGCGTAGTTCATGCAAGCATTCTGCACCGACACCACCGACGGCAATCACCAAAGCGTGCCCGGTGACGCGGGCGTGGACCATCGCTTTCCCGGACTTCAGACTTGGCAAGTCCTCGACCGCTTCCTGACGAGTCCGAACACTTGACTTTGTCGATGTGTGGATCACCGCTTCGTCGCGACCACGCGTTGTCCGCAAAGCTTCGACAAAATCTTTGCAACACTCGAAACGACGTTCGGGGTCTTTCTCCAATGCTCGTGCAACAGCCACCCGGTCCGCCGCCGGCAAAGAATCCAGCGCGGGTGCCGCATGGATATGTTGCGTTGCCAACTGAGCGATGGTGCGACCGGAAAACGGACGCGTTCCCGTCAGCAACTCTTGATACATCACCGCCAGTGAGTATTGATCGCTGTTGATGCTGGGTCGACCGTCGAATAATTCCGGCGGAGCATAAATTGGAGTCAAACCACCGATGACCGAATGATCGATCTCGCGCAGATCTTTTAGCAACCCGAAGTCACCCACTTTCACGTGTCCGCCAACCAGCAACAGGTTGCCTGGCTTCACGTCGAGGTGCTGCAATTGGTAGCTACCGTGCAGGTAGTCCAACGCATCCGCTGCGTCGTGCAAGTACGACAGCAAGGCCGCGCGAGGGATGCCGCAAGACCCGCGATCTTGGTGCCGTTTTAAAACATCTTCGAGCGAACCATCGGCCAATTCCGTCACGATGACCAAACGGTCGTCCACGATACCAAAGCGTTCCAGCGTCAGCAAAAAAGGGTGGTGGACTCCCTTGATACGCTCCAAAGACTTCAGCTCACGGGAACCGCGTCTGGCGTCATTGGCACCAAACACGAACTTCACCGCTTTCTTCAATCCGCCAGGCGCATTGGCTAACCACACTTCACCAAAGCCCCCTTCGCCAATCTTTTTTTCCAGCGTGTAGCCGGTGATTGGTTCGTATCCAGGTGCGATCGTTTGGGTTGTCTTGACGGTCATCGGGCGACTGCGAACAACATTGTGTGGCAACGAAATGTAATGTCTTTTCAAAGCGAAATCATTGATCGATTTCGCTACATCGAAAAATCAAAGTGAGCTAGAGAGCACTGAAATAGCTTCGGCAGGCTTGATCGAGGTACTCAGGCCGCAATGTCAAAGGCAATCGCCGGTAGCGACAGAAATTTGCGACCTGCGTCAGCAAATCGCGTGGATGACAGCGACGCGGTGGTCGATTGTTCTGTTTGTAAAACGCCAGCAAGTGATTGGCGGCTTCGGGCGTCTCGGGAAAACCCATTTGCGACGCAACCGTTTTCATCAATGAACGAAACTCGTCTGGCGAAGGATCGTTGACAAAAATTTTGTAAGGCACACGGCGAAGGAATGCTTCGTCAACCAGATCATCTGGATTCAGATTGGTCGAAAACAGAATGAGCTGCTCAAACGGGATCTGGATCTTCTTTCCCGTTGGCAGCGTGAGATAATCGCAACGGTTTTCCAGAGGCACAATCCAACGATTGAGCAACTCTTCCGGAGCGATGCGTTGGCGACCAAAGTCATCGATCAACAAACAACCGCAGTTGCTCTTCATTTGAAGAGGTGCTTCGCAGATATTCGATCGGTGGTCGTGGCGAACTTCCAAGTTCTCCATCACCAACTCGCCACCGACCACGACGCTGGGTCGTTGAATACGCACCCAGCGTTTATCCCATTCTTGTGCCTTCAACAGTTGGCCGTCGCCTTCCGGCACGGGGGCCTCTTGGTGATAGGCATCGTCTTTGACTTTGATCAGGTTGCCATCATCCAAGATCGCGTGCGGGATCCAAATCTCTTGTCCCAAGCACTGCGTCAAACTACGAGCGATGGTCGTCTTGCCATTGCCGGGAGGGCCGAACAAGAACATCCCCGTGTTGCTGTTGATGGCGGGACCGATTTGATCCAGCAATTCGTCTTGGTAGGAAATTTTCGAAAGCGAGGCTTGCAAGTCATCTCGTTCGATCGGGTCCACACCCGCGGCTTGAGCTTCCACGCTGAGTGAGTAGTCAGCCAAAGGCACCGGAGCCGGACCGATATAGCTGCATTGCTGCAGGTGAGTTTGCGCTCGCTTCTGTCCCAGTTCAGTCAGCGAGTAGTAGTAGTCATTGAAAGCAGCGGGGCGAACGTGCGCGACAAACTTTCGAGTGCGCAGCGCATCGACGATGGGTTCCACCAACCGAAACGGCAATCCCATCATCGTTGCGACATTGCGTCCGCTGATCGTGCCGATCTGATGAATCGACTTGATGGTCAACGCTTCGATGAAGCTGACCGACAGCCCAAGCTCGTTGAGCGATCGCGGTTCCGCAGGCCAGAACGTATCATCCGTCAGCAGACCGCCCAACGCGGCTGATTCGAAGTTGTGTGTGTCGGTTAGCAGGGCATTCATACGTGAAGCAAGCATTTGGAGTTGTTCGCCTTGGTTCCGAATGACCCGTCCCATCAGGGCAGAATCATTGGCCATGCAAACCTAGCTTGCGATTCAAGACCGAACCGACGCCGGTCTCGATGGTGAACATAACTACCAATCCACCACCAAACGTGCCGCCACAACCGAAGCAGCCGTTTCAATCCGTAGTATCCGCCGTCCCAATCCGACGGAATCGGCGCCCAGCTCGTTGCAACGCCGATGCTCCACGTCCGACAAACCGCCTTCGGGTCCGATCAACGCCAACACTCTTGGTCGGTGCTGGACTGAAACGCTTCCCTCAACGCTCGATTTCACCTCTGTCGCGATCAACGGTGGCGAGTCCGGCATCGCGACCAACACACGTTGCCAAGCCAGCCGGCTCAATTTCCCGTCGACGCTTCTTTCGCTTGGGTTGCTGCTCGCGGAGATTGCCTCAGAGAACGATGCAAAGTCGGTTGGAGGCTCGATGTCCATCAAAACGTTGCGGCCCGATTGCTTGCAGGACTCAACCACGATCCGGCGAAGTTTGTCCAGCAAGTTGTCCGCGGGAGGTCGCTGGGTTCTTTCAAAGACGATCGGGAACACACGTGCGACTCCCAGTTCCGTTAGCCGCTCGATCATCTCCTTGGCACGATCCGGCTTCGGAAAACCAATCGCCAGATCCAACTCGACGCTCGACTCCCGATCCACAGCCCCGATCGCATTGCATCGAACAACGCATTCTCGTTTGCCAACTGACATCACTTCCGCGGCGGCTTGGTGGCCGATCCCGTCGAACAGCTCGATCCAGTCACCGGTTTGCACGCGCATCACCCGTGCCGCATGAGACGCTTCTTCACTCGGCAGTTGCACAACGGGCGACTGAGATTGCAAATCAGGAACGTAGTAGCGTCGAGTCATCGGGGTCAGTTCAAGGGAAGATCGGAAAGGCACAAAAACTCTGAATAGTACAATCGTGCCGGTTGCATCGGTCGGTGCAAGGTAACCGAAACGGAAAGCGATCGGCGAGCGGGTCAGTCGATCTGATTCCATAGCGAACCCCGGTGGCAGCCCACGCCAACGACCGTCGGGCCAGCCGATTCTTTTCCGAGAGAGACCGCCGTCGATGCCGATCCCGTTGCTCAGCCAGGCCGATCAAAGCCACTGGGGATTGTTCCGCCAACCATTTGTCGCTTCTCCCAAGGTGAGCGTTCCGGCTCAACCCGACGAGTTTCTATTTGCATCGGCGGAACACACGCGGGCGCGGACTTGGTTGGAAACCGTTCTTCGAAACCATGTCGGAATCGCGAATTTGGACGTTCGTCCGGGCGTGGGTGCGACCACCTGGGCTCGGCAATGGATGGCGACGAACGGTTTGGCCGATTTGCCGTTGGATGTCGCAGGAACCGAGTCGGCAAACTTCGACCTTGAGCTTTGCCAGCGTTGGTTGTCGGTTGCGCGAGCCAACCAAGCCCTCGGTATCCACACGCTGTGCATCGTCGATGGAACTCCGAGTGAATCGGTGGTCCAGTGGTTCAACCAAACTTTGCAGCTTGATCCACGGCGCAGTCCGATGACGCTGCTGGTGATGGGTCAGATGAGATCACCCATCGTCAAACATTCGATGGGCGTCTCCAAACAGTCACTAGCGAATTGCGTTCTGGCTGCTCTCTCGCACGCGGGCCAATTTCAACCTCGTATCAGCGAAGCCGCGGCACGACACGTCGCGGAGTGGGCCCGTGCAGACTACCGCCAACTCGCCATGTGGACGGCCGCCGTGTTGGCTTGGGGATCACGTTGCCGATGCCAAAGAATTGACGAACGTGCGATTCATCGGTTCGACCAACAACGTCAAACTTGGGCCGCTGACCGATCGACCGAATGGGCCACTCAGAGAGATTCTGCAGCAGCCTGATTCACGAACGTCAATCGCCATTGTTGGCGTTTGTGATCTTCCACGTTCGCATCGATTGAAAGATCCTCCGCGAATCCATCGAAGTCAGTAGAAACATAGGTGCCACGATTGATGATTCGCGAGTGAGCCGGATCGACTTGTTCGTAGCCGGGATCCAGCGGTGTCAAACAATGGTCATCGCTCCACGCGGCACCGAGTTCGCCCAGGTCATCAACCGTGCCATCTTGGTTGTCATCCCAACCGTCCCAGCCCGGTTTGCCATCGGCACCTGGAACGATCCACACCTCCGCATCAGAGTCAAAACGTTGGACGGATTCGAGTTGCCATGATGCTGAATCATCAACGGTCGAGTCTGCATCCGCGAAAAATGCCAAGACCTCGACCTGAGTCAGGTCTTGCGAATCGACGACCTGACCTCGTGTTTTGAGTTCGTCAGCCACCTGGGTCAACAACTCAGCTCGAGTCGAGTCGGCGATGTACGTTTGGTCCGCTACACCAGCGGACAACCAAAGCCCACGCCAGACGCATCCCGCCAAGATGATGACAAGCGTCAAGACACTCCCGCGGCTCATGAACCTTCTCGCAAGCGATCAAAGTATTCGCGAGTTTGTTCACGTTCGTCTCGCGGCAACACCTGGTCCTCCAGGGGATCACTCTCTTCGCTGAGGTTGGACTCGATTGCCGATTGAATGTCTTCGCGCGTCACACCTTTTCGGTTGGGGCCGTCTGCGAAACCGGCGATGATCGCTCGTCCACGTTTGACTTTGCCGCGAACTTGGGTGTCGTAGGTGTTGATGTCCGTTTCTTCTTCGGGTCGGTCACCTTTGCCTTTCCCGCGTCCCATTCCCATCCCTGGTTTTTCGCCTTCGCCGAATCCCTGTCCCTGACACGCTTGGCAACCATCACCGTTGCACTGTTTGCAGTTCATTTGGTTCTTGGACTGCGACAGGTCACCGAGGGCAGACTCCAAATCTTCCAGTTCGGACATGGCCATTTGCATTTCACCCAACTGGCCGGACATCTGCTCCATCGCTTGAGCCGCGGCGGAGTCATCGCCTTGCTGCATCGCGTCAGCGGCTTGCTGCATTGCATCAGCCATCTGTTGCATTTGCTGCATCTGAGAATCGGCCGATTCGGCTTCGTTCATTTTCTGTTGCAACTTCGCGGCTTCTTCGTTGCGCCCTTCCCGCTTGGCTTGGTCGATCTTCTCTTGCAACTGTTTCTTCTTTTCCTCGTGATTTTTCGCGGCCTCTTTCATCTGCTCGGCCATCTTCTTGATTTGCTTGTTCAGCTTCTCTTTCTGCTGATCGGTGAGCTTTCCATCCTTGACTTGCTTGGCAAGCTTTTTGATCTCTTCAGCGGCTTTGCCAAACTCGCCCTTCTTGATCTGCGACAAAACCTTTTCGGCGGGACCGCCATCAAGTCCCTTCATCTGAGCGAGCGTCTTCCGCATTTCTTCCGGCGAACCGAGTTGATCCTTGCGAGCCTGGATTTGCTCTTTGATGTCGTTGAGCTCCAGCAACGCGTCCTTGCGTTTCAAAGTTTTGCTATTCGTGATCTTGTCGAGCTGCGATTCCATCTTTTCAAACAACTCGCGTGCCTCGAGCAAACCTTTCGCATCGGCTTCGCGTTTTTGTTGAGCGAGTCGTTTCTTCAATTCAGCCGCGGCAATCTTGACTTGCCGAACTTCGCTCGCGTTGACTTCGCTGTTCAATTCCGAAGTGGTCTCGGTCGCCGGTTCGATCGCGAAAATCATGACGGCCAAGATCGGAACAATCGCCAGCGGCAACCAAGAAACGCGTTGGGGTGACAAGGCAAACTTCTGTGCCACGTCGAGCTTGCTGGCTCGTCGAGCCGCGTCTTGCCGGAGGGCGTTCCCCGCGGCCGATTTTTCGTCGCTCGAGACCCGGGAAGACAACGAACTGCTCAGACGTTCTTTCAGTCCAAATCGCGAATCCACTTCAGCCGCAACTCGCATCACAGAAGGAGCCGAGACCCACATCACGATCGTGGACACCAAAATCGACGCCACCGTGACGGCAACGATCCATCCCAAGGCCCATTGCTGAACGGTCATCTCGGACGCATCCAGCCCCAGACGATCCAGCGGCAACGGGGTGATCGCCATCGCCGCGACCGCGATCGTTGCGATGATCAAACCGACGAACCAAGTCACGGCGAAGGTGCGTCCGAATTGGCCAGCCATCATTCGCCGACGAGCGGATCGGACTTTCGATTCGACCTGGGACCTGGCTTCTTCGGGCGACCACTGGGTCAACTCGTCGTGCGGATCCTGCGATCGGGTAGCGCTGGTCATGGAAAACTCCGTGGGTGGCCCGAAGTTGTGAACTCGGGACGAGTGCGGTTAGGTCCACCTAGTATAGCGCGGCGGACGCTTCTCCCGCACATGGAATCTGTTCCGCGATCGTAGAATCTGGTTCGCCGCCGAAAACAGCTCGCCGGACCAGAATCCTGGTCGGCGGGTTCACCTGTGACGTACACTTTCTTACATGTCTCAAACGCAACCCATCACCGACGCGAGAATGGCCGGAGAATCCCAATCCGCTCCTTCGCAAACGACGCGTGAATCCAGCGATTTGCCGGATCCTGACCAGTGTTCCACGTGCGACGTGGTGATCTACGACGGCCAGTGCAATTTCTGCAAAGCGGGTGTGAAGAGCCTCCGGCGGCTGGATTGGGGTGGGAATCGACTGGCTTTCTTGTCGCTGCACGATGAGCGGGTTCGAGACCGCTACCCAGATCTGACCCAAGAACAATTGATGAATCAGATGTACGTGATCGATCAGCAAGGTCAGCGTCATGGCGGTGCCGACGCGGTTCGCTACCTTTCACGGCGTCTGCCGATGCTGTGGTTGGCCGCCCCGATTTTGCATTTGCCGGGAACCGCGAAAATGTGGCGACGGCTGTATCACGAGGTCGCCAAACGTCGCTATCGATTGGCGGGCAAGTCGTGCGACTCTGGAAGCTGTTCGATTCATTAGCCTGACGATTGCATCCACCTGAGGTGCGTTCGCCGGGTCACTGATTCTGCTCGCTCGCAATTGGGACGCTGGGTGACAGACCCGCACAGCCGGGCTAAAGTTCGGCGATGAGCCAGACACCTCCCACTTCCGCCAAGCCGCTGCCAGAATTGTCCGACGCGATTCGGATGTTCGAGGCCGCGCGTGGCCAAATTGAATTCGCGCGTCAGTACACCCTGGAACTCCTTCAAGCGACTCCGATGGACCGCTGGTTCGAGATCCCACCCGGCGGCGTGTCCCATGTGGCTTGGCAAGTCGGCCACCTTGCGGTCAGCCAATACGGTTTGCTGATGTTCCGGATGCGAGGCCGTCGTCCGGAAGATTTGGATTTGATCAAAGGCCGGTTTCGCAAAACCTACGGTCGTGGCGGCAAGCCACCTGAATCGAGCGAAGGACAACCAACCGCGGAAGAGTTGCTGGACAAACTCAATCGCATCCACGCGCTGGCGTCCGCGGAACTGGACGAACTGGATCCCGCCGAGTTGTTGGTCGAGATCGATATGCCGTACGCGGTGTACCCCTGCAAATTGGGCGCGGTGCTGTTCTGCCCTATTCACGAAGGTTTGCACGCCGGTCAGATCGGCGTGTTGCGACGTGGGCTCGGCCTGGAATCTGTTCGCTAGGAACTGAAAAGAAACTGAATCCATGGAAGTCCTCGAAGAATCAATCTACGACCATCCCAAGTACTACGACTTGGTCTTTGGAGCTGACATTGCCGCGGAGACGCAGTTCATCTTGGACTGCGCTGATTCGTTCTTAACACGCAAACCCAAGTTGTTCTTCGAACCGGCGTGCGGAACGGGCCGTTTGATGGCCTCGCTGAACCGAAAGGGTTATGCGACCTGCGGATTGGACCTGAACGAAAAGGCCGTCAAGTTCTGCAACCAGCGTTTGGAACGCGCCGGTTTCAAACCGACCGCGATTGTGGCGGACATGTGCGACTTCTCACCCGCTGACTTCCGATCCGCACTCGGCAAAGCCAAGACGTCCAAAGCGGAAGGGCCAGCCTGCGTCGCGTTCAACACGATCAACAGTTTCCGGCACGTCAATTCCGAAGCCGCCGCTCGCGGGCATTTGCGAAGCATGGCATCGATGGTTCGCCGTGGCGGGATCTACTTACTCGGTGTGCACCTGACGCCAACAAAGGTGCCGCCCAGCGAAACGGAGTCATGGTCGGCTCGTCGTGGCAACTTGGCGATCAACACGCACATGTGGACGATCAACCGAGACAAGAACAAACGGATGGAACGTTTCGGAATTCGTTTTGACGTGCACACTCCGAGTCGAAGTTTCCGCATCAACGATGAGCTTCACTTGCGAAGTTACACGCCCGCACAAATGAATCGGCTGATCGCCGCCGACGGTCAGTGGGAGTGCCTTGCGACTTACGACTTCGCCTACGACATGGACGATCCGATCCAGGTGGACGCGTCAACGGAAGACGTCGTTTACGTGCTCCAGAACAAAGGCTGAGCCAGAACAGGTCGGCCCAATTGGGACACCAACCAAGTGTCCTTCCACAAACGGTATTGAAATGTATCGGCGCGAAATTTTTTTCTGGATTGGGAAGCAGGCTCAGACCCCGCTTGCCCGACCCGATCGACCGACAAAAACAGCCCCGATGACAGCCAACAATCCGGCACCAAAAAACAGCCCGGCGTTGGTCAGCCAAGCCTGTTTGTCAAGCTCCATGACGCGGTACTGATACATCGCCGGAAGATCGACTCCGTTGCGATTGATTTCTTCCCATTCCCGAATCATTTGAGCCGAGCTGACCTCTTTATAGGCCTGTCGGAACTCATCAATGTGCCCTTCGGTGTTCAGCGGAACGCTGATAGTGGCCCAATTCACGAGACAAAACGCGGCTGCCAGAAACAGGCCTGCTGCCAGCAAACCGAGTGCCGTGAACAGCACTGTCGGCCGGTTGGCACGGCCCTCGGCCGCTTTGGCATTGGACTTCTCCGTCGCCGCATCGCCCTCTGCGGTGGGGAGCTGACGCAGTTCACCCAGTTTCGGAACGGGGATGTTCTGACCGCAATGAGGGCAGGGGATCTCGTCACCGGCTCGGGCGGGACTGACCTCGGCGGACTCTTCGCAGTGCGGACAGGGAAGCAAATACATGGCTGAAATCACGGGTCAAAAGAACAACGCCCGGGTGGACCGAGACATTCTGGGAACTAGAATCACGGTGTGCTGAGGGTAACACACGACCAATCGCTCCCGTCAGGACGTCACTCTCGTCGAACGGCCATTTGGCGGCAAGCTGATTCAGAGTTTCATCTGAAATTCTTCAACTTGCTTGGCCAATCGATCACGAGAATCACGTTTGCTGACCGGACATCCTCTGGATGAGTCGCGATACAACCACAACGAGCTATCGTTCGTCTTCGCTTCCGAATGGGATTCGGTTCGCGCAACAAACGGTCCACCGTCCCTTTTCAGCCTCCAGGATGGAATATCGGGTCAATCGGAAAATTTTTCCAATTGGCAGTTGATTCGGAGGTTTGCAGGTTAACGGGTGGTAGAGTCACTGTGTGTCGGAATTTTCTTCAATGGACGTCGTCGGTCGGTCAATCGATCTGCACCCGCGTCCCTCGCACTGGCAACATTCCCAACACATGGACCGTTTCGAATTCGTTATTGATTGATTGTTCTTCTCGAAACCCACGTGCTTCTCGAACTTCTCCTGACCGACTTCGCCAGTGACCCAATGCCCGGCGGCAGATTACGTCTCGACCTGACATTCGGCGTAACTACACTCCGACGACGCGCTGCTCACACGAGTGCCGCCGCCTCAATGACACGGATGTTCCAAAACCATTTGAATTGCCCCGAACGCTGATTCGCCACAGCGTTCTTTGTGACGACCCACCAAACCAATCGCGGTCGTCGAACATAGAAAAGACAGCCACCTAAAGGAGTATCTACTTTGTTTGATCCGATGATGGATGATTTCGACGACGTTTCAGCACAAAGCACTGACGTGGTCACAGGAGGATTCCGCAAGTTACCAGTCGACGACAGCGAAGACGACAACGCGGTCAGCGTTGCCGATGCGCCCGAAGGCGAAGTCCAATTGGACAGCCCGGACGAACTGATTGCACTCGATGAGTCGGAAACTTGGTCGGACGACCCTGTTCGAATGTACCTGACGCAAATGGGCGAGATCCCTTTGCTGACGCGTCGTCAAGAAATCGAGTTAGCCAAACGTATCGAAGAAACTCGCCGCCGCTTCCGCACGAAGCTGCTCGAGAACCACTACGTATTGGTCGAAGCCTACAAGACGTTGAAGAAGGTTTACCGCGGCCAACTGCCGTTCGACCGAACCGTTCAGGTCAGCGTGACCGACCGTTTGGAAAAAGAACAGATCATTGGTCGTTTGCCACACAACCTGAAAACCCTTCAAACGCTGCTCAACCGCAACCGTCACGACTGGAAAGTCGCGATGAGCAAGAGTGCACCCGCCCGCCGTCGTGCGGAAGCTTGGCGTGCACTGGCTCGTCGCCGTCGTCGTGCGGTTCGTTTGGTCGAGGAACTCGGTCTGCGTACACAACGCATCGAAACCCGAATTGGCTTGCTAGAGAAATTCTCTCGCCGATTGGACGAAATCGATGAGTTGGTGCGTCAGCAAAAACGAACCAAGCACGGCCGCGAAGTCCGTGAGCAGTTGCTGCACGAGCGTCGTCAGATTCTGACCGCTTGTCAGGAAACGCCCACCTCGCTTCGCAACCGCGTGAAGATGTTGGGATCGGTTTACAGCGATTACCAACAAGCCAAACGTGAACTGAGCGAAGGCAACCTTCGTCTGGTCGTCTCGATCGCGAAAAAGTATCGCAACCGTGGCCTGTCGTTCTTGGACCTGATCCAAGAAGGCAACGCCGGTTTGATGCGAGCGGTCGACAAGTTCGAATACCGTCGTGGTTTCAAATTCTGCACCTACGCGACATGGTGGATTCGCCAAGCGATCACCCGTGCCGTTGCGGATCAAAGCCGTACGATTCGAATTCCGGTTCACATGGTGGAAACCATGAGCCGTGTTCGCAACGTGGCTCGCCAGTTGTTGCAAGAACTTGGTCGTGAACCTTCGATCGAAGAAACCGCTCGTCGGGCCGATGTTACCATCGAAGAAGCACGCCGCGTTTTGACGATGAGCCGTTTCCCAATCTCGTTGGACCGTCCCGTTGGCAACAGCGAAGACAGCCAGTTCGGCGACCTGCTGCCCGATGGCACCGCAGAGAGCCCACAGATTGGTGCGACGCAAGAAATGCTTCGTCAACGAATCACCGGCGTGCTGAAAAGCCTGTCCTACCGTGAACGCGAGATCATCAAACTGCGTTACGGTCTGGGCGACGGTTACAGCTACACGCTGGAAGAAGTCGGGCACATCTTCAAGGTGACCCGCGAACGAATTCGTCAAATCGAAGCCAAAGCGGTTCGCAAGCTGCAACAACCTAGCCGCAGCCAAGATTTGGTTGGTTTCCTAGACTGATGCCAACCTTGGCCGAGATCTTGCAGCAAAGCTGGCAAGTTCATCAATCGGGTAACGTGGACGCCGCGATGCAAATGTATCGCGGCGTTTTGCGTCAGGTACCCAACTCCGCTGATGCCTGGGTCTACCTGGGCATCGCTCAGTTCGACAAACGAGATTTCACCGGAGCGGTGGACTCGTACCAAAAAGCGATCGATCTTCGTTCCAACTTCCCGATCGCGTGGAACAACCTTGGCAACGCTTTTCGAATGCTCGGCGAGGTCGATCAAGCCGAGGCAAGCTTCGCCAAAGCGATGGAGCTTCAACCAGGCTATCTTTCTGCGATCAAGAATCGCGGCACGCTTTGGATCTGGAACGGCGAAATCGAACGTGGTCTGAAGTGGTACGAAGAAGGACTCGCGATCCAGCCCGACAATGCCGAACTGCACCGCAACCTCGGTGTGATTTCGCTATTGCTGGGTGATTACGACCGTGGTTGGAATGAATACCGGTGGCGTTGGCGAATGCCCGGCGTCGGTCGTCCCGCGATCACGGATCACGTGCGTTCCGCGGGTGGACATGTGCCGGTTTGGTCCGGCCAACCACTCAATGGCAAAACCGTTTTGATCTATCCCGAACAGGGACTCGGTGATGCGATTCACTTCCTGCGTGTCGCTGCGGCACTCGCTCAGAATGGTGCTCGCGTGATGGTCGTCTGCCCACCAAAGATGATCCCGCTGTTTTCCTCCGCCGTCGGTCCATCGGGTTTGGGAATCGAACGTTTGATCCCAGATATCGACGCTCAATCCGGGCTGATGAGTTTGCCCGCGGGTGTCGAGATCGATTACCAGGGATCGTTCCTCGAGGTTCTCGACGGTTTGTATCAACGCGATGGCAAACTGTACGACGGGGCTGACTTGTTTCAGCAGAATGAATCGGGCCACTGTGCAGGCTACTTGAGCGTTCCTGATTCGACCGTCCACTACTGGGCAAACTTCCTGGAACCACTGAAGCAACCTGGCAAGAAGCTGATCGGGCTCAACTGGCAGGGAAATCCCGAACACCATGCCGACGTGTATCGCAGCGTTGCTCTGGAAACGTTTCGTCCGCTGATCGAAATGCCAAACGTGGAATCGATCAGCCTGCAATTTGGCCATGGCTCAGAACAACTCGAGCAAAGCGATTTGGGAAGTTCGATCCACCGATTGCCCAACGACATCGATCAATCGGGTGGACAATTTGTGGATACCGCGGCTGTGCTGTGCAACTTGGACGCGTTGGTCACCACCGATACAGCCATTGCCCACTTGGCGGGATCCCTTGGTGTACGCACGATACTGCTGCTGGGCAAAGTCCCCGATTGGCGTTGGCTCCGATCGGGGGAGACGACCGTTTGGTACCCCAGCGTTGAAATCGTTCGCCAAACCGAGCTCGGGGATTGGAAACCGTGCGTTGAAACGGTCCTTTCCAAACTCGCATGACTTCTGTTCCACTTCTCAGCATGAATCTTCCACGTCACGTCGCGATCATCATGGACGGCAATGGCCGTTGGGCCCAAGCACGCGATTTACCTCGCATCGAAGGCCACCGACGAGGCGTCACGACGGTGCGAACGGTCACGGAAATGGCCAGCGAACTGAAACTCGACGCACTGACGTTGTATTGCCTCTCGAGTGAGAACTGGAAACGGCCGCAGGCTGAACTTGACTTCTTGATGCACCTGCTGCAGCAGTATCTCGTTGAGGAACGACGAACCATTCGCGATCAGAATATGCGATTGCGTTTCATCGGAAGACGCGACCGGCTGAGCGATGAAGTCCTGAAAGAAATTGCGAAAACGCAGGCGGTGAGCGAGAACAACACCGGCACGGAACTGGTCCTGGCCGTCGACTACGGCGGACGCGACGAATTGACTCGAATGACTCGGCAAATCGCCCAGCAGGTTCGAGACGGTGAGCGATCAATCGATGAGATCACTGAATCTCTGGTGGACGAGTCGTTGGACACGGCGGGGCTGCCTGAAGTCGATTTGATGATTCGAACGGGCGGGGACATTCGCATCAGCAACTATCTGCTTTGGCAAATCAGCTATGCCGAGCTGCACTTCACGCCCAAATGCTGGCCGGAATTCGAGCGAGAAGACTTTCAAGCGGCATTGGATGAGTTTGCCAGCCGACAGCGTCGCTTTGGTGGGCTAAACGTGGGAGCCTGACCCACTTCCCGACCCAATCTTCTGCTTCGCGGGTATGATAGAGAAGGTGCTTTTTTCATTCCGTTTTCTTTCTTTGCCACATGCCTCGCAGTCGTCTCGGTCCGCTCGCCATTGAATCCCCGCTGGGTCCCGACCCAGCGGCGAGGGACGCGCGTGTTTGGCGTGCCGTGCACATCAAAATGCGAAAAGCGGTGGCCGTTCGCGTCTTTCAAATGCCGTTCGGCGGAACACAGGAATCGCGACAAGCGTTCGCGGAAGAATGGGATCGCCTGAAACGGCTTGATCATCCGGCAATCGTCAAATGCTATGGCGGCGGTTTCGAAGAATCGGAAGCCTACCTGGCTCATGAATTGGTCGACGGATCCACTTTGGCGGAAGAGATCCAGCGACGCGGCCGACTGCCGTGGGAGTCGGTTTTGGAATTGGCCGAACCCTTGATCGATGCATTGATGTATCTGCATGATCGCGACATCGTTCACGGTCGGATCACCCCTGACAAAGTCATCATTGCTGGGTTGAGTCCCGTACTGATCGACATTCGCGACGTTGACGGAACGCCTCCATTTCGAAGTGGCCCCTACCATTTTTCGCGGCCGCCTTCGATCGACCAAATGATGCGTTCGGCACCCGAAGCCCCCACGCAAAACGATCCGGTGACGGCCCGTACAGATCTCTATCTGTTTGGTGCGTTGTTGTACGAAGCGCTCACGGGTGCTCCGCCGATCACGGGATCCACCGTTCAAGAAGTCACCAGCAACCTGAAGTATCAATCACCAACTTCGGTGGCGTCCACCGTGATGGAATGTCCGGTGTGGATGGATCGGCTGGTGATGCAGTTGCTCAACAAAGATCCTGGCCAACGCCCGGTGTCCGCCGCCGCGGTGAAACTGCAGTTGGCCGAGGTTCGCAAGCGCGCCATGTCTCGCAGTGGAGTCGCCGAACATGCCTCCAGTGGTTTCAGCCCGTTGTCGGTGACCGACGACGCGGATCGCAAGGAAGCACGCAAGCTGTTGGGGCGGAAAGAAGTCGCCGCCGAAGTCGATGCGATTCCAGATGCGACACCGTGGCACGATCAAGCGTTGGTGTTGCTGCCGATTCTGGCCCTGTTGATTGGCATCCTGGTGTGGATTGCTTGGCCAATGAACGAATCCAAAATGCGAAACGAGGCGGAAGAACTGCTTGCCCAAGACACTCGCTCGTCCATGTCTCAAGCTCGTATCAGCTACCTCGAACCCATGTTGGCTCAGTTCCCTGAGGGAGAACACTCAGAATGGGCCGCCGAACAAATTGACCGTGTGCGGATGGTGGAGGCGGAGCACGCATTGACGGTCAAGATGAATCGAAACCTGCCACTCAAAAACGAAGCCGAACGTCTCGTCGCTGAAGCCATGCGGTTCGAAACATTCGGCGACAATGCAACCGCAGTCGACAAGTATCAGTCGATGATCACGGTGCTCGGTGACGAAGAACAGTACAAACCGCTGGTCAATCTCGCCCGCAGCCGCATCGCACAAATCTCGCAGGCAGACACCGACCGAACCGAAGCCGCCCGGATCATCACGGACCGCTTGAAAGAAGCCGATCGAATGTTCGTTGAAGGACGGACGATCGCGGCACGCAAAATTTGGTACAGCATCGAAGAATTGTACGGGTCCAATGCGGCGGTCGAACCGCTCGTTGCCACCGCGCAAAACCGATTGGCGGAAACCTCCGCCGGTTCCTCTGTCGACCAACTTCCTTAGCGAGATCGTCTGGATGACTTCCGCCGATGTTAACCTGGAAACTCCCTCACTGAACGAAGGTGCTGAACCGGCGGTGCAGGAGTCCGGCATCGGTTTGGGCGATGCATATCGTTCGATCGTGATTCAACCGGGAACGGTTGCACCGGCGTATTTGAATGACACCGACAACAACGATTCGGAGCAGTGGTCCAACCGTCCGGTCGCAACCTTGGCCGTCCTCTTTTTTGTGACGGGCGCCTTTGGGATCCCACTGCTGTGGCGGAACCCAAACTTCGTTTCTTGGCAACGCGTCCTTTGGTCAGTCGTTGTGCTGATTTACACAATCGCACTCTTCGTCGGAGTCGGCATGTTGGTACTCCGCACGCTCGACCCCGCCCGAGGCAACTGATCGATGTGGCAAGCGTGGTACGAATACAGAATCGACTACGCTTTGTTCACCATCGTGTTCTTGGTAGGCCATGCCTACATCCTCTCTCGCGTGCGCCGCGCCATGCCGCCGGCCTCGCCATCGCCCCCGGATTCATCCGACGCTTCGGAGACCATCGGAGCCGGTCTGCGAGCGAAGTTGTCGTTCTGCATCCTTTTGCTGTTGCTGATCGGTGGGTTCATCGCGGTGGAAGTCGCTGACCGAATCCAGCGTTCCCGATTGCGGCAACAAGTGTTCGGCATTGCGCCAACTTACGCTGCCGAATTGCAGCAACTTGGTCACGCGGAAATCAACGAAGGCACCGCGCCGGACGATCCGAACTACCTTCAAATGATCAACGCACAAAAACGTTGGTTGTCGGTCAACCCGCAAGTCTCAGATATCTACACCATGCGGCGGCTCGCCGATGAAGAATTGGCGGATCATTCGCGGTCAGAAGACGAAAATGGTCACCCATTCAAAATCATCGTCGACTCTGAAACAGATTACAGCGGCGATGGAATCATCGAAGGCAACCGTGAAAGTCGCACTGAGATTGGAGAGATTTTCAACGACAGCAGTGTCGAACAAATCGAGCAGTCCTTCCTTGGGGCAACCACTTTCGCCAATCAACCCAGCCAAGACCGATGGGGTATATGGGTTTCTGCCTACGCGCCCATGTTTGATTCCGACGGGAATGTCGAAGCATTGGTTGGAGTCGATTTCCCAGCGGAGAACTATGTCAATTCGATTGTCCTGGCACGGCTAGGCTCCATGGGCGTAGTCTCAATGATCATCACATTGTTCCTAGGTGCCGTCGCCAGCATCGGCATGTTGAAAGCTGGCATCCTGGCTCAGCAACGCAGCAGCGCGCAGCTTGAAGACCAACGCGATTTGGCCACGCGTGCCGCCTCGCAGGCTCGACAAGCGGCCGTCATCAAGAACCAGTTCTTGGCCAACATGAGCCATGAAATCCGGACCCCGATGCACGGAATCCTGGGCACCACCGAGCTGATGACCCGCAGTTCGCTCGATGAGAAACAACGCCACTACATGCACATGATTCAGACATCGGCGACGGGTCTGCTCACCGTCCTGAACGATATCCTCGACTTCTCCAAGGTCGATTCCGGTCAGATGACTTTGGAATCAGTCCCGTTCGAATTGAAAGACCTTCTCAGTCAAACCATGCACGCGGTTGTAAATCTCAAGAATGAGAAAGTCGACCTCCAATTCCAGCCACCCGTTGGCGTGCCCGAGGTCATCATCGGTGATCCCACGCGACTTCGCCAAGTCCTGATCAATCTCGTCGGAAACGCCCTGAAATTCACCGAGCGCGGCCGGGTCACGGTCACCGTCGAAAACGACTCACAAGACGCAACGATCTTGGACACGTCAGACTCAAAAGGTTCACGCATTGTCTTCACGATCACCGACACCGGTATCGGGATGACAGAACAACAACAAGCCAACATCTTCGAAGCGTTCACCCAAGGAGACTCAACCACAACACGTCGTTTCGGCGGTACCGGCCTGGGCTTGTCCATCAGTTCCCAACTGGTCGAATTGATGGGTGGCCTGCTTCAAGTCAGCAGTGTCCCAGATGAAGGCAGCAGCTTTCGCTTTGACATTCCATTGCGGACGACCAATGGATTGGCATCCTACGACATTGAGAAAACTCAACCTCGCGAAGCTTCGACCGACTCTTTCGGCCACTGCGAACAACCGCGTGAGCTATTGCTGGTTGAGGATGGAGTCATCAACCGCACCGTCGCAGAAACGATGTTGCGATCACGTGGACACCATGTGACCTCCGTTTCCAACGCGAGAGACGCGATCGAGCAGCTGCGATTGCATTGGTTTGACTTGGTTCTCATGGACGTGCAGATGCCAGAGATCGATGGTTTGACCGCCACCCAAATCATTCGCAACGATCTGCCGTCGCCCGCCTGCGAGGTTCCGGTCGTTGCGTTGACCGCACACGCCATGAAAGAAGACCGTCAGCGTTGTTTGGACGCGGGGATGAATGATTGCCTGACCAAGCCCTATCCGCCTGAACTGTTGTTTGAAACGATCGAATCTTTCGAGGCCCATGGATCCAACGATCAAGATGACCTGGTTTGTTCGCCTCGCCAAACAATCGAGACGCGTTCCACCGGTGTCGACCATGCATCGTCGCTACCACTGGATCGCAAGATCATTCTCCACAACGTTGGTGGTGACCCGCAGGTGCTCGCAATGCTGGCCCAAACCATCGCCGATGAGTTACCGCCACAATTGGAGCAACTCCGTAAAGCAATCGAAACAGGCAAATCAGATCAAATCGCTCGGGCTGCACATACTTTGAAAGGAACCGCGTCGGCGATCGGAGCCACCCGGGCGAGAGAAATCGCTGACAGGATGGAAACCATTTCTTCTGGGGAAACGTCTAAAGAAGAGATGTCACAATTTATCGACAATGAAATGAAAGCACTCGTCAGTGCCTTCGATTTGGCTCAAACTGAACTCAAGAATTTTTTGCGTTCTTCTTCCGGAAACGACAACCCCGGAAACGACACACCATGAAATTGCTCATCGCTGACGACAATCCGGTTTGGCGAAATCTGATTTCGGCTGCAGTCGAAAACTGGGGCTACCGAATCGAACTGGCATCCGATGGCAATGAAGCCTACGAGCTTCTGCAATCCGACGACCCACCTCGGTTGGCGTTGCTCGATTGGTTGATGCCCGGCATGGAAGGAGTCGAAATTTGTCGCCGGATCAAACAGGATCCGGAGAACCCGTTCACCTACATCATTCTTTTGACCAGTCGCGATCGCGACGAAGACATGATCCAGGGTTTGGATGCGGGTGCGGACGATTACTTGACCAAACCGATAGTCGCACCGCTGCTGAAAAGTCGCTTGACCGCAGCGCGACGAATCATCGAAGCCGTGCCGCCGATGAAATGGACGAAACCTCAAATCGAAGGTTTCGACGTCGAACATTTGATCGGGCGAGGTGCCTTCGCAACTGTCTGGAAAGGTGTGCATCGTCCGTCTGGCAAACCGGCCGCAATCAAAATCATTCGTGCGGATCTCGCGACCGACTTGGTTTTTGAGCGATTTGCACGCGAAATCCAAGTGATGCGGAAGATGGACCATCCGGGCATCGCGACGATCTACGCCAGTCACTTGGAACGCGACTTGGCGTACTACGCGATGGAATTGATCGACGGCGAATCTCTGGCGAACTATATCGCAACGGAATCACCACGAGCGACTCGCATCATTGAAATGATGGCATTGGTTTGCGATGCTTTGCAACACGCTCATGATCACGGCGTGATCCATCGTGACGTCAAACCATCCAACATCATGGTAGGTTCCGATGGGCAACCCAAACTGGTCGACTTTGGGTTGAGCAAATCCATGTTCCGAACAAAGTCACCCGTGTCAGCCAGCAGCACCCACGATGGGGCGGTCCTGGGAACACCGCTCTATATGTCGCCGGAACAAGCCCGCGGTGACGCTAGCAGCGTGGACCATCGGTCGGACCTTTACGCGGTTGGGACGATGCTCTATCTGTTTCTACTGCGTGAACACCCGCACGGGGCGTTGTCGCTCAGCCGTGAAGAAACCATTGACGCGATTGCCAACACGGATCCGCAACCCGCGACCGAAATCAATCCCAAGTTCAACCCGAAACTCGAATCCATTCTGTCTCGATGCCTGTCCGACGATCCCGAAGAGCGACCGCAATCCGCGGGACAACTGGCTCAAGAACTTCGCGGCTTCCTCAACGATCGCGCCGCCTCGCGAATCCAGAATCTTTGATCTGTCATGCCTCGACTTGACGCTCGACTGAAACTGGTGGCGTCGGAAATCCGAGGACAAATCCACGCGGACATCGGTTCAGATCACGGTCACTTGCTGGCCGCGTTGTTGGCGTCTGGAAGGATCCAACGCGGCATCGCAGTCGAGAATAAACCGCAACCGCACCGAAATTCATCCGCCACTTTGGAAAGGCTGAACGCGGACATTCGGCTCGGCGATGGTCTCGATGTCATTCACGAAAATGAAATCGATTCGCTCAGCATCTGCGGAATGGGCGGCCAATCCATTGTTCGCATTCTATGCGAGCATCCAAACCGGTTGCCGGAGCAACTTGTACTGCAACCGAACAAAGCCATCGATTTGGTTCGACAATGGGCACGAAGCAACGGCTACTGGCTGACAGATGAAAAGAGCACAACGGGCACGCGTCGTTTCGAAGTCCTGGTTCTTGCGCGGTCGACATCAAATCCCGATCCGGTCTATCAACAACTGGTAGATGCTGGCTTGGATGAGCCCATGGGCCTGATGTTCGGCCCCTGGTTTCTGCTCCGAAACGACAACGAACTGCTGCAACGATTGTCGGAAGAGCAACGCTATCTACAAACCAAGCAGAATCTCACTCCATCGAGCCGGAAGAGGTTGGACCTGATCCAACGACTGATGTCATCCGATCACTTTTTGAGTCGGTAGCCGATCTCGCCAAGTTTCTGCCGCACGCGTTCCATATGGTCGCCTTGCAATTCGATCAGATCGTCCGTCTTTTTCACCGTCCCACCGGCCCCGCACGCGGATTGCAATTTCCCAAGCAAATCGGGTAAATCATTTGCACGGGATGTCAGGCCTTCGACCAAGGTGACGGTCCGGCCGCCCTTTCGCCGGTCCAATCGAACGCGAGCGGTTTGCTTTTCCGGAGGCAGCCGATCAGCTTCACGCTGCTGTTTCGCCTCGGCTTCCGCCTTTTGCTGCGGCGTGCAGTTGCACTCAGTTTCCTTCTGCCCACACAAATCGCAGGTTGGTGGAATGTCGAACGGTGTTCCCGCGAAAAGACGCGTCATGATGTCGGAGGTAGCAAAGGGGCGAACTCAATGATTCACGAGCGATCGCTTTCGAGCAGCCATCGGATGTCGTGAGAACGGTTGGTGATGATCCATCCCAACGACGTTCAATTCAATCCCTTCGCGAGCGAATTCGCCTTCAAGTTCGTGCAATTTTTCCATCACGCTGTGATCGATCAGGTGAGCATCGCTGAAATCGACGGTGCAGCTCTTGCCCTGTTTCAGACTCTTTTCCACCACGCGACGGCGAAAACCAATCCAGTTGCTGAACACGGCCGACTCGGTTGCATGAACACTGACTTCGGTTTCCGAGGATTCGTCAAATTCCAGCTTTGGCACAAACAGTGATCGAATTGGAACACCGTTGATCATGTGAATCGCGAATTTGGTACCGATACCGATTCCAATTCCGATCAGCAAATCGGTCGCGAGAACCGCCACCAAGGTCGTTGCGAAGATGATCAATTGTTCGCGGCCAACCCGGTACACGCTTCGGAACTCATTGGGCGATGCCAAACGAAATCCAGTGAAGACCAGCATCGCGGCCAAAGCGGCGCGAGGAATGTTGTGAATCAACCCTGGCAACAAAGCAACGAAGCCGAGCAGAAAGACACCATGCCACATGTTGGCAAATCGTGTTTTCGCTTGGTTGTCGATATTCGCTTTGCTGCGAACGATCTCTGAGATCATTGGCAAACCGCCGATCAACGACGCGGCCATGTTCGCGACACCCACCGCCCGCAAGTCTCGGTCCAAGTTGGTTTTTCGTTTGTAAGGATCCAACATGTCGACGGCTTTGGCACTGAGCAACGATTCCAGCGAACCAATCAGAGCAAACATCAACACCCACCCTAACGCAGCGGGCAAAGTCTCGCTGTTGAGAAACACACCAAAGTCAGGGAACGTGATCGCGCCAAACAAATTGAAGGGAACCGTGACCAAATCGCTTTCACCGACAGCGAACTCTTTGCCCATCAAAGTGTACGTGTGGTCGCTGGATAGATTCATCGCCATCCCCATCGGGATTGCGACCAGCAAAACCACCAACGGGCCCGGAACCTTGCTGATGAAACTGCCGTTGGTACGACTCTTCAAAAAAGCCAAACCAAACAAGATCAACAACGACACGCCACCAATCAAAGCGATCTCTGGATTCGCGTTCATCAGAAGGTGTGGCAGTTCTTGCAAGATTTCCAACGGTTCTCCGCTGGCTGATTGCCCCACAACGATGGGCAACTGCTTGACCATGATGATGACACCGATCGCCGCCAACATTCCGTGCACCGCCGCGGTTGGGAAGAAGTCGCCGAGGATGCCGGCTCGCAGCAACCCGAATGCGACCTGAACCAATCCAGCCACGACACCAACGGCGAGTGCCATTTGGTAGGCTTGCATGTCAGCCACGGGGTCCACGCCCGCTGTGTAGCCAAAGCTATTGACTGCACCAAGCACGATCACAATCATCCCCGCTGCGGGGCCTTTGATCGTCAGCTCACTGTTGCTCAAGAACGTCGTCAGGATTGAGCCAACGATTGCGGTGAACACACCCGCAATGGCCGGGAATCCAGACGCGAGCGAGATGCCCAAACACAGAGGCAGGGCGATCAAGAACACCAATCCACCCGCAATCAGGTCGTCTTTCAGAAAACGCTTGAATCCACTGACGTCGCCCCGGGGTGGTGCGTCAGTGCCGGCGGTCGAGGATTCCAAAGGTGCATTCATAGTGGAGTCGGCTGCGCGAATTGGGTGAAAACCAATGCAATTGCAGAGGTCAGCCCACTCGGAAGCATGCGTCGTACCAAGGCGATTTTTCACTTGGGTGCCGAAACCGCAAACCGCTCGTTTTCACCGCGATTTACAGCGTGAAACCCCGCTGCATTTTCTAGAAAAATCGAAGCAACGCCACGCTTCAGAAGTATCCGCGAAGGGATCGTGCAAGCGATTGCGTGAAACGTGCAAAGATTTGCAGGGTCAATGCAAACCGTAGCGACCCATTTTGTAGTGCAGCGTCCGAACGCTGACGCCAAGCCGTTTCGCCGTGTTTTCGCGATGGAAATCACACTCGGCCAAAACCGCCGAGATCATCTCGCGTTCGCAGTTTTCGACCGCTTCACTCAGCGAAGCAGGCAACACATTCTTCCCGCTGCCCGGGATCGTCGACTGCAGATCGGTGGGCAGTTCGTTCGAGTCGATCACGTCGCCCGTGTGCGTCACCACCAATCGCTCGACCAAGTTACGAAGCTGCCGAACATTGCCCGGCCACTGCGCACCGACCAGCACGCGCATCGCGTCGGGAGTGATCTGCTTCATCGGCCGACGGTGACGAGTACAGAAGTGCTGCAAGAAGTGTTCGATCAACAACGGGATGTCATCGCGACGCTGACGAAGCGACGGCACTTCAATCGGAATGACATTCAACCGGTAATAAAGATCTTCGCGAAAGCTTCCGTCTTGGATCAGCTCCGGCACCGATTTGTTGGTCGCGGAAACCACACGCACATCAGTTTCCAACAACTTCTCTCCGCCGACTCGTGTGAAGCGACGTGACTCCAACACTCGCAGTAAGTCGACTTGGCTCTTTGCCGACATCTCGGTGACTTCATCGAGAAACAGCGTCCCACCGGCCGCCTGTTCAAAGCATCCTGGCTTCTGTCGTGAAGCACCGCTAAACGAACCTTTCTCGTGACCGAACAGTTCGCTCTCGAGAAGTGTTTCCGGCATCGCTCCCAAGTTGACGGCTACAAACGGTCCGCCGCTTCGGCCGCTCAGGTCATGCAGCGCCCGAGCGACAAGCTCTTTGCCCGATCCGCTTTCGCCTTGAATCATCACGGTAGCTTCCGTCGCGGCGACTTGGCGAATTTGATGAAACACATCCTGCATGGCCGCGCATTGCCCGATGATATTGGACAACTCACCGGCGTCGGCCAATCGAGTCCGCAGCGATTGGTTTTCCTGTCGCAGCTCTCGGTGTTCGCGGGCCTTGCGAACCTGTTGCCGAACCAGGTTCAGGTCCAGCGGTTTGGAGATAAAGTCGAACGCTCCGGCACGCATTGCATCGACGGCGGTTTCAACCGTGCCGTGTGCAGTGATGACGATGACCGACACCTCCGGATCGATGTGCCGCATTCGCCCGAGCAATTCGATGCCGTCCATGCCACCGCCCAATCGAACGTCGGCGATCACCAACTGAAAAACGCCAGATTCGAACGTTGCCAAGCCTTCTTCCGCGTCGGCTGCTGTTTCGATTCGATCTGCTTCGTTGACCAATCCTTTTTGAAGGCCCGACCGAATATTGGGTTCGTCATCGACGATCAGGACCGAAAAATCGCTGCCGTTCATGCTGGTTGACTCAGGGGAAGAAGGACCGTGAACTCGGTACCCAAAACGGAATGCTCGGAGTCGGATGTGTTGTTCTCGATCACCCGAAAATCAATGCTACCATCGTGCTGGCGAACGATTTTGTCACACAGAGCCAACCCCATGCCAGTGCCGTTGTTGCGTGTGGTGAAGTAAGGATCGAAGATCTGTGACCGAATTTCCTCGGGAATTCCATTGCCCTCGTCTCGCACATCAATTCGAACAAATTCGTCGTGACGACTGAGCCGGAAAGTCAGCTTCCCTCCGTCAGTCATCGCAGCCATTCCATTGAGCGCCAAGTTTAGAAGGACTTGTTCGAGCCCAACGGAATCGCCTTGAACTAACCCAACCATTTCAGCGGGCAGCTGAACATCCAGCTTCACGGATTGCTGCTCGGCTTGCGGACGCAGCAACCGCACCAATCGTTCAATCAGAATTGCAACGTCCACGGACGTGCGACCGACTTGGTTCGTTGAAGCGTAGTTGCGGAACCCATCCAAGACTTCATTGATGCGGTGAACTTCCGTGTGCAAGACATCCAACAACTCATCGACCTCAGCGTCTTGCGTCGTGGTTTCCAAACGTTCGCAAAGCAGCTGGATGTGCAGAGAAAGAGCGCTGAGGGGGTTCTTGATTTCATGTTGCAATCCAGCGGCGAGCGACCCCAACCCCATGTAGCGTTCCATGCGGCGGAGACGTTCTTCCATCAACGCTCGTTCCGAAACATCACGCACGTGCAGCACCGTGCCGATTTCCTCGCCCCGCCGATTTCTCAGCAACGTGCAACCCGCTCGCAATGTTTGACGGTGGCCTTGGTTGTCGAGGTTGTAATCGCGATCACGGATGGGGTGGTGATAAGTCGCGACATCCTCGCGAATTTCGGTCAGTAGAGCGTGACGCTTTCCCAGCGATTCCAAGGTTCGTCCGAGCTGTTCGTTGTCGCAGCTGACCAGTTGTTGTCCGCTGGGATTGATGCTGGTCATCCGTCCGTTGCGATCGGTCGTGATCACGCCCGCGTCCATGCTGGCCAGCACGTCCGCGGAATAGACTTTGACGTCTTCGAGAGTTCGTTCGCTGGTGAGGTAACCTCGCACGACCCACGCGAACGCCATAGCGGTTCCGATGGTGTTCAGCCCCAACAGCACCGACAACCCACCCTGCAAACTGAGTTCGCCCGACAATTCACGAGCCGCCTCGAGATCACTTTTTGGCAAGTGCTCGGTCAGCTTGGCAAAGATTTCTTGCTCATGATGCACGTGGTACAGCATCGATGCGGTGACCGCGAACGCTGTCAAACTCAACAACGCCAGCACAGCCGCGAACCGCCGGACGCTTGGTCCATCGTGATTGTCAAACATCGAGATCGCGTGGTTGAAAGGACAGGTTCATTCGCGGTGATCGTGCAAGGAGTTGCAGAAGATGCGTGCAAAATCCTGCACACCAAAGCACAGAATCGGAAGTCAGCGAAAATGGCAGGCGGTCAAAAACATCGTCTTTACCGCTGTTCCAGCTCGCAAGCCACGTTCGTTTTCACCCAGAACCGCCCTTGGCACAACACGTGCTTTTGAAACGAACTTCTGTTTTCTCAGGCACGCCACCAGAACTCTCGCAAAAAGGTGCCAGGAACCTGCATGCATGACGTGGCCCTCTTGGTCATTCGGCAAATTTGTTTTCTGCCCGCCTTTCTTGGTTCTCAGGTTTGGATTTCGCGTGCAACGCCTGCCGGCCAGATGTACCACGCATGAATCACCCCACTTCGCCCGACTCCATCGCGTCCGGCAGCACACCCAACGAAGGTCACGAACCAAATACCAAAACGCAATACACCGGCGACTCAACGCATTCGGAATCCCACGAAGAAACGCAACCAAACGCCAAGCACCAAGAAGCGGATGTCGTGCAAGCGATCGAGCACGCGCGTCACTTCCTGCCGGCGCAAGGACCGATCTCGGTGTTCGTTCACCACAACACATTGCACGCCTTCGAGGACCTGCCATTTGAAGAAGCCGTGATTGAAGGTGGACGTCGTTTTGGTTGCGAGCCTTACCTCAGCGAAGAACGTTATCACGAAGAACTCTTGCGAGGTCGCATCAGTCGTGAAGACCTTCGCGAAGTCTTGATGGCTGACTTGCAAGACGACGCAGACAAACTGGTGGCGACGTTCGGAACACGCTACACGTTGCGTTTGTCGATGCTGCAAACGGAGCTCCAGCCATTGCCTGAATCAGGTTTGAGTTGGATGCTGGCCGAGACAAAATTGCTGGACCGGTTTCGGGACGAAGTGCCCACGCCATATCGCGAAAAAACGATCACGCAAACCCGTGGTTGGGTGATGCGTCACCTGGAACCGATCGCGAACTCTGACGCGGCATCCGCGGGTCCGTCGAGCCGGACCTCGTCTCTTCCCGCTTCGCTGCGAGATCGACTGAAAGAAGCAGGCGAATCCAAAATTCACCAATGGAATGACCAGCAATGGGAATCGTTCGTATTGCACGCCTTGTGGGAAGCATGCCAACAAGGCGTTGAGAAAGCGGAAGTGCAACGACCAGCGGAGGAGAGCGTTGATTCGTTCCATCAATTGATGCTGAACGAACTGGGAGTCGACCTGAACACGAAGATCGATGACGTTTTGATTCGCTTCTGCGGCAGCTTCCTCGACCAGGGATTCGCGGATTGGGCGCTACCTGAACGCGAGGAGGGATTTGCCAAGGCATTTGCTGGATTGTTCCTAGGCCGATGGGCAATCCGTCCGGACTGGATGAAAGGAATCGAAACCTCTCTGCGCAAAGTTCAGTCCGCCGAATGGGAGTCGATTCAAAGCATCACTCAGTCACTCGACGAGCTTGGCATTCCGAACGCCGAGTGCGAACGTTTCCTGTCGGAATGTTTGCTCACACTGCGAGGTTGGGCCGGCATGATTTGGCAGATGGAAACGAACAGTCCGTTCTTGCAGCACCCAATCCCGAAAAGGTCACTCAATGAGTACTTGGCCATTCGTTTGATCTTGCTGACTCAAGCGGTGGAACACTTTGGGAAATCGAAGTTCAAAGTTGAAACGGCAAGCGAGATCTGTCGCCTCGCTTTGAGATCCGCGACATCTCGGTCCTCGTCATCGCCTCGTTCTCGAACGCACACCGTATTTCAACTGGCTCAATTGGGAGGATGGACTCCCGAACAATTGCTGAACATGTCAGCCGCACAGTGGCGTTGTTTAATCTCTGAGATTGAATCGTTTCCGTCGCTGGATCGCCGTCGCTTGCTGCATGCCGCTTACGAGCGTCACTACGCGAATCAAGCTCTCGATGCGATTTCCATTCATTCGGGTCGTCGTCGTGAACTGACTTCTCCCACAAAACGCCCCGCTTACGCTGCGATTTTTTGCATCGATGATCGCGAAGAATCGTTCCGTCGTCATCTGGAAGAAGTCGCTC
Organism: Rhodopirellula bahusiensis; assembly: GCF_002727185.1. NCBI lineage: Bacteria > Pseudomonadati > Planctomycetota > Planctomycetia > Pirellulales > Pirellulaceae > Rhodopirellula > Rhodopirellula bahusiensis. The sequence continues at coordinate 63,348 of NZ_NIZW01000022.1, read as the reverse complement.
CGCAGTGCCGCACGGCGTCGGCGGCTGGGTTCTTTGCCGTCGCGATGTATTACCAAGGCGCCGACCACGCGAGCTTTCGTCCTTTGTGTCCTGCGATCGTCGAACCGCAACACTACGTTCGCGAAGAACCTCTATTTTCCTCGATGGCGGCGGGTGAACGACGAGCCGTCCGACGAAGACGCCTGGGATGGTTCGCTCACCAAGTGCACCAAAACTCCCGGACTTTGATCGGTGGTTGGGTCACGGGGTTGTTTGGTGCCATCGCGACGGTCCCGATGGTCGCTCGCATTTTGGCACCTCGTTTGACATCGCAAATCCGTGAGTCGATGGGCAGCTTAGTTCGTCCACCTGCGACTGAACTGCATCTCGAACGACTGGGCAACAACCCCGGTTCCGATCCCGAATCCATGGGATACAGCCTCGACGAGATGTCTCAAATCGTTGTTCGCATCCTGCAAGACATCGGGATGGTCAAGGATTTCCCGCCGATCATCGTCTTCTTTGGACATGGCAGCGGTAGCCTGAACAACCCACATGAATCCGCCTACAACTGCGGAGCATGCAGTGGCGGCCGAGGCGGCCCCAACGCCCGAGCATTCGCGATGATGGCCAACGACCCGCGAGTCCGCCGGCGCGTTTCTCAACTGGGTATCGAATTGCCCGATGAAGTCCGTTTCGTCGGCGCCTACCACAACACTTGCAATGACGATGTGGACTACTACGACCTCGATCTATTGCCGCGATCGCATCGTGAATTGTTCCGAGGGATCGAATCGGACATCATTGAAACGCGAGCACGCAACGCTCACGAACGATCCCGTCGATTCGAGTCAGCTCCGTTGGGTTTGACGCCCCAAGAAGCCCTCGAGCATGTCGAAGAACGTGCGGAAGATCTATCGCAAGCCCGACCGGAATACAACCATGCAACCAACGCGCTCGTGACAGTGGGACGTCGCGATTGGTCACGCGGTTTGTTCATGGACCGAAGAGCGTTCGTCACGGAATACGACCCCGCGGTGGACGATAAACACGGACACATTCTCACCCGCATCTTGCAAGCAGCCATTCCGGTTTGTGGCGGCATCAGTTTGGAATACTACTTCTCCACCGTTGATGTGGAGGGCTACGGTTGCGGATCCAAGTTGCCGCACAACGTGGCGTCGATGGTTGGCGTCATGACAGGTGCGGCCAGCGATTTGAGACCCGGGTTGTCGCAACAAATGGTTGAGATTCATGAACCGATGCGGATTCTGTTTGTCATCGAGACCACTGCGGAGATGCTGAGCCGGATCATCGTCGAAAACGAAGGCATCCGGAGAATGGTCGAAGGCAACTGGGTTCAGCTTGCGATCATCGATCCTTCCACCTCCGCCATCCAACGCTATGTCGATGGACACTTCGAACCGCACTTGGTTTCCGACATGCAGCTTCCGACCGTGCAATCGTCAATGCATTGGTATCGAGGCCAACGAGACCACCTTGGCTTTGCAACCATTCAAGAACCGGAAAGCGACCAACCCATGAACTCCTCCGAATCCAACGCGAGTGCAGCAGGAGCTTTGGCATGAACGCGTTGGAGATCTTCTTTCACGTATCGGGAACCGCTGTCGTCGCCAGCCCCGTGTTGCTGCTGGCGGTGATGGGACTGGCTCTGCTGTTCAATCGACCGCTTAGCGAAACGACAACTGTTCGTCTCACTCAGACGTCCGTGCTGCTATCTTTGCTGCCTGCGATTGCAATTCTGATCACCATGTTGGCGACGGGAATTCGCAATGTGCCGATCGAGTTTGGAAACTGGGTCACGATTCCTGAGCAAGCCTTTCACTTTCATTTGAAGTTCACGTTCGATCGGCTGAGCATCCCTTTCCTGATGCTCTCATGCGTTTTGTGTGGCGTCGTCGGCGAATTCACTCGGCGGTATCTGCACCGCGAGCAAGGCTTTGCTCGATTCTTTTTGTTCTACGCGATCTTCTATTGCGGGATGGTGCTCTCCTCCTTGGCGGGCACCATCGAAACGTTGTTTGTTGGCTGGGAGATGGTCGGTCTGTCGTCAGCGCTCTTGATCGCTTACTTCCACGAACGCGAAAACCCGGTCCGAAATGGACAACGAGTTTGGACGATCTACCGCCTCTCTGATGCGGCTTTGTTGATTGCTTCCATCACGATGCACCACATGGTTGGCGAGGGCGATTTTGGTGGGTTGATGAACTCGGGTATCTGGCCGGAAGGAACGGCGGCGGTAACGTCTTCCCAAGCTTTGCTGGTTGGATCTTTGCTATTGATTGGTGCGGCGGGAAAATCTGCCTTGTTTCCGTTCAGCGGTTGGCTGCCACGGGCAATGGAAGGACCAACACCGTCGAGTGCCATCTTCTACGGCGCACTGTCGGTTCACTTGGGCGCGTACCTATTGCTTCGGCTCAGTCCTTTGATCGAAGCCTCTTTCGCGTTGCAGATGATGGTGCTGTCGCTCGGAACGATCTCCGCGATTGCGGGCGCGTTGATGTCCCGAGTTCAGAACGACGTGAAAACCTCGCTCGCGTTTGCGTCCCTCACCCAAGTCGGAATCATCGTCGTTGAGATTGGGTTGGGCCTGCGTTACCTCGCGCTCATTCACATCATGGGACACGCGACTTTGCGAACCATGCAATTGCTGCGTGCACCGACGCTGCTTCGCGACTACAACGATCTCGAAAACAAGATTGGCGCTCGTTTGCAACAACCACCTTGGTCTGGCGTGCGTTGGTTGCCTCAATCCATCCAGCATTGGTGCTATCGATTCGGATTCGATCGAGGCTTCATGGACATCGCATTGGACCGCTGGATCGCGGCACCTTTCGTGAGTTGCTTCCGAACCTGCAACGAATGGGAAGGCCGAATCACCCGTTTCCTTTCACGGGAACCCATCGCGAAGACAGAGACTGACTCGTCGGGCTTCGACGACAACACTTCACAAGATATCTCAACCGCCGCCTAGGGAATCCCTTCGTTGTCTGAACTGCATTTTCCTTGGATCGAGTGTTCGATTCTCGCTCCACTACTCGGAGCAGTGTGGCTGCAACTCCGCAGCAATAGTGAACGCGCGCTGCGTGACACGGTTGTCGTGTGCGTCGTGACCTTGTTGCTCACCATCGGTGAACTGGTCGACTTCACCTGGGTCGGGGCATTTGAGGCTCACGATCACTGGCCCTTCCTGAGTTGGATCTTTCCGCCGGATGTGTTTGTGATTGATGAGCTGAGCGCGTTCCAGCTGCCGTTGGCCGCTTTGATTTTCATGGTCATTGTGCTATCAACGCTTCGCACCAAAGCGCCCCGGTTCTCGTTGGAACTGGCGTTGATCTCTGAGTCGTTGGTGTTGGCGACCTTCAGCTGTCGTGCGTCATGGGCATTGATCGCATTGCTGATTGCATCCACCATTCCGCCATTGCTAGAGTTGAGAAGGCGGCAACGATGCTCGCGAATTTATTGTCTGCACATGGGATTGTTCGCGGGACTGCTCATTGTCGGCTACGGAGGACTGACGTTGGTGGACGCGAGTTCGTCGGCCATCCTGATTCCGGGTGCGTTGCTAACAGCCGCCGGTTTGCTTCGCAGTGGCATCTTCCCGTTGCACTTGTGGATGACGGATCTGTTTGACAAGGCAACCTTTGGCACTGCGATTTTGCAAACGACTCCTTTGGTGGGCGCGTACGCCGTGATGCGTTTAGTTTTGCCGATTGCTCCTTCCTGGGCATTGCAAAGTATCGCTGTGTTGTCGTTGTTCACGGCTGTCTATGCCGGAGCAATGGCGTTGGTGCAGTCGGATGCCCGGCGAATGTTTTGTTTCTTGCTGCTATCGCAGTCCTCGTTGATTCTGGTTGGATTGGAATTGGTCACACCCATTGGTTTGACGGGTGCACTGAGTTTGTGGTTGTCAGTGGCGATGTCGTTGACCGGGTTTGGGATCACGCTGCGATGCATCGAGGCCAGAATCTCGCGGTTCTCTCTGGACGAGTTCCATGGTCTTTATCCACAGATGCCGATGTTGGCAGGTTTTTTCTTGTTGACCGGACTCGCTTCGATCGGTTTTCCGGCGACTGTCGGGTTCGTGGGAATGGAGCTCCTGATCGAAGGCGCGGTGGAGGTCTATCCGTTCGTTGGAACGATGGTGGTGATCGCGACAGCCTTGTGCGGAATCGCAGTTCTGCTCGCGTACTTTCGCGTTTTCACCGGCAGAGAAAATCGAACTTTGATCTCGATGCGAGCCCGCCCCGCGGAGCGATTCGCGATCTTGCTTTTGACGGTCTTGTTGCTCGGCGGTGGCTTGTACCCACAACCCGGCATTTCGTCTCGCTATCACGCGGCGAAAGAGCTCACGCGTTTGCGTCACGACGCGTCGATTGAAGACGTGCCGGTCGAACCCACGCCGCACCCGCACGCAGCGGCAGCGGCAAACATACCTGACTGAAGTCTTGTTAGACTTTGGAACGACGGCCGAACGGCATGCATCCGGCGGTCAACGTTCCACCATCAGGCAATTGAAATTGAACCAGCGTGTTTTCCTTTGGAGTCTGACATCGTCCTTGGCGGGTTTTCTGTTCGGCTTTGACACAGTTGTCATATCCGGAGCGGAGAAAGCCATTCAAGGATTGTGGGCACTGGGTGACTTTCAACACGGACTCGCGTTGAGCGCCGCCTTGTGGGGAACCGTCATCGGCTCTCTGGTCGGCGGTTGGCCGACTGACAAATTCGGACGCAAAACGACATTGCTCTGGATCGGAATTTTGTACTTGGTATCGGCCATCTGGTCAGGTTTGGCGACCGACGTTTTCTCGTTCATGATCGCCCGATTCATCGGCGGTGTGGGTGTCGGAATTTCGACCGTCGCTGCTCCGCTGTTCATCTCTGAAATCTCGCCACCCGAACAACGCGGAACGCTGACGGGGTTGTTTCAATTCAACATCGTCTTCGGAATCCTGATCGCATTCGCATCGAACTATCTGATTGGTTCTTATGGAACCGAAAACGCGTGGCGATGGATGTTGGCGGTGGAATCGATCCCCGCTTTGATATTCACTGCCTTGTGTTTCCAATTGCCATCCAGTCCTCGATGGTTGATCGCTGTCAAGAAAGACATTGCGGCTGGAACCTCCGTCTTGAAACGACTTCGTCCAGAAGCATCTGATGCTGAAATCCAACAAACGGTTGATGAGATCGTCGCCTCTGTTCGTGCCGAGTCGGATCTGACTCCCGCCGAGCCGTTTTGGAGCCGGCGATTGTTCACGCCAATTTCAATCGCATTCTTGGTTGCCTTCTTCAATCAGCTTTCTGGGATCAATGCGATTCTGTACTTCTCACCGCGAATTTTTGAGTTGGCAGGAATGGGCGAGCAGACCGCTTTGCTGAAATCGATTGGAATCGGCGTGACCAACCTGATCTTCACGTTCGTTGGTTTGTATCTGATCGACCGATTGGGCCGTCGCACGTTGTTGTTGATCGGATCAGCGGGTTACATCCTATCGCTCGGAACGTGCGCGTACGCGTTTCAATCGGAAACATTCAGCATCGTTCCGGTGTGCATCTTCGCCTTCATCGCGGCGCACGCGATGGGGCAGGGGGCCGTGATTTGGGTGCTGATTTCAGAAGTCTTTCCCAACGAGCATCGTGCCGCGGGGCAGTCGCTGGGCAGCTTCACGCACTGGATTTTCGCGGCGCTGCTGACGTTGGTTTTCCCAAGCGTCGTCGACGCTTTTCATCCCGCGGCAATCTTTGGGTTCTTCTGCTTCATGATGGTCCTGCAAGGAATTTGGGTCATCACGATGCTGCCAGAAACCAAAGGTATCTCTTTGGAACAGATGGAAGCGAAACTCGGTATTCGCAACTGAATTAGTTCAGGCAATGTGAACGTTGATCGCAGGCCGAACGACCGTTTCAATTTTGCATTGATTGCGTCCGCCTTTCTTGGCGGCATACAAAGCCGAGTCGGCACGTCGGAAGGCAGATCGTTTGTTATCCGACGAAAGAACGCATGTGCCACCAATGCTGACAGTCACACTGATGCCTTCGCGTTGGAAATCCAGTGCTTCGATTGCTCGGCGATGTCGCTGTTGAAGCTTCCCAAGTTCGTCGACGGTCGTGTCCGCAAAGATGATCGCGAACTCTTCGCCGCCGATTCGAGCCACCAAATCGCCTGGCCGGCATCTGTCGCGTAGCTCATTACCGACCTGACAAATGACCTCGTCACCCAAGTCATGTCCACCTGAATCATTGATCAACTTAAAGTTATCGATGTCGACGATGGCAACGCAGAACGGTGTACCGCCTTGGGAAAGCATCTCCAAACGGCGTCTGAATTCAATATCACATCGACGACGATTCGCGATACCAGTCATCGAATCCAGCAGCGAAGCCTCTTGGAGCTCCAACATCTGTCGCTGTCTCAAGATTGCATGAATCGTCAGACGAGTCAGCAAGTGATCCTTCAAGTCATTCTTTGACAAGAAGTCTTGCGCCCCCGCTTCGATCGCGGCGAACCCCGTTTCGACCCGATCGTCTCCAGTTTGAACCACGATCGGAATGGAGGTGACTTTCTCGCGGATCGAGCGAATGGATTGCAGTCCATCGCTGTCCGGCAATCCCAAGTCCAACAGGACGACGTCAAATTCAGTCTCATCAATCATCTCGAGCGCTTCGCCTAGCGACGACGCTCGTTCAATCTGGGCTTGGATGACCGTCGAACGTTGAAACACCCGTGTGATGAACATTGCGTCCAAATCGTTGTCTTCGACCAACAACAAACGAAGTGATTCAATAGGCATGAGTTTGGATCGTTGCATGAAATGAGTGCCGGCATTCAATAGTACGCTCAAACCTAGGACACGATCGGGACCGAGACGCGAACTACCCCAGCAAACTCAGGAATTGATCGACTTCAGCCGAATCCGTGCAAAAAGAGGTCACGAGTCGATACATCCCGTGCCCCTCGGGTGGGTCGGTCGTCGAATCGTTCGGTGTCGGCCAAGGATAGAAACGAGCGCCGGCGGCTTGCAGGCTTTCCGCTCGCGATTTTTCCATCACCACGAATACTTCGTTGGTTTCGTTTTGCCAGGCAAGGTTTGCGGCAGAAGATTTCTCAATCCCATCGGCCAATCGAGAAGCCATGTCATTCGCGTGACGAGCCAAACCGAGCCAAAGATCGTCGTCGAGATAGGCATGGAACTGAGCGGCAATGAATCGTGTTTTCGAAAACAACTGCGCCGCTCGTTTTCGGATGAACGGCATTTGTTTGGCAAGCTCCGGGCGAAAAAAAATGATGGCTTCAGCACACCAGCAACCATTTTTTGTTCCGCCAAAAGACAACACGTCCACTCCTGCCTTCCAAGTCATCTCCGCAGGCGTCAGGTCCAAATGAACAAGTGCATTCGCGAAACGGGCCCCGTCCATATGCAGCGGCAAATTGTGCTCATGGACAATTCCACTGATCTCTTTCAGCTGATCGACGTTGTAGACCGTGCCCACCTCGGTCGCCTGCGTGATGCTGACCGCCATCGGTTGTCCGTGATGAACAAAGTTTGGATCGAAGCGGTTCAGCAGCTTTTGCAAAGACCGCGGGTTGATTCGCCCGAGGTCACCTGAGACAGGCGCCAATCGGGCTCCCGATGTAAAGAATTCGGGAGCACCGCATTCATCTTCAATCAGGTGCGCATCTCGGTGGCAGAGCACAAAGCCACCCGGTCGGTTCACGGCGGACAGGGCCAACGAATTTGCGGCGGTGCCGGTACCGACAAAAAAGACTTCCAATTCGGTCTCGAACAACTCATTGAAGCGTTGTTCGAGTCTCTTGTCCAAGTCACTCGTCCCGTAGGCGGGTGACATACCCTTCGCGTGGCGACTCAAGGATTCGGCAATTGGATCGGCGGCACCGGCCCAATTGTCACTCGCAAAAAACATAAACCGATACCTCGAGAAAATTCAACACATTAGAGAACCATTATCCCGCCACTCGGTGCATCGTATCGCTTTCTTGTGCCAACAAATAGTAGAACGTGACGCGACATTTTGCCTTGTCACCTTTCATGATGTTGCTGACCTTTTGGATGGCCGCATCAGCTTCTTCGGAAGTCAAATCCAAGTTCACCGAGCAGTAACCTCGCTTGATACCGGCGAGCTCATCCGGGTCGGTTGCCGCGACGGTTGCCGAGTCACGGTTTGCCAAAGCCAAACGCAGATGGTTGGCCAAGGATTCCACCGCGTCTTCGCTTGGATTGGGGACGTACTTCTTTACATTTGCCAAGTATTTTTCGATGTCCATCGGTCTTTACTTCGTAATAAAAAGGAGCGGAAGCGACCACCCGTTTGTAGTGGACTGCGATCGACAAAACAACCTTGCAAGCGATCTCTGTTAATTCCGCAACCACTGAACTAGATTGTTCGCTCCTATCACCCCCTAGAGGAGTCCCAACACCATGCAAGTGTGTAGATTACGCAGGTTTCGTCCATTGCAATTCGTCTTTGCGTTCGCAATGACGGTCGCTTGTTGCGTCACCACCGCAGCCCAAAAACCCGACGCTGTGTTCACGGAAACAGACGGGTTTGTCAAAGTCGAAGCGGAAGACTTCGCATCGCAATCCAACACCGACAAGCGAGCCTTCTATCTGACGACCGCCGAGTCGACTCCTTCGGTCAAACCTGATGGCGATCCCGCTCATGCCGCCGAAGCCAGTGGCGGTGCCTACTTAGAAATTCTTCCGGACACGCGTCGCACGCATGCCGACAAATTGATTCGCGGCACGAACTTCTCACCCGAAGCCGGGAAGATGGCCGTGCTGACTTACCGCGTGAAGGTGCAGACCCCCGGTCGTTACTACGTTTGGGTGCGAGCCTACTCCACCGGCAGCGAAGACAACGGACTGCATGTTGGCATCGATGGGACTTGGCCCGATTCCGGACAACGCCTGCAATGGTGCCAGGGCAAGCACTCGTGGTACTGGGACAGCAAGCAACGCACGGAAGCACAGCACTGCGGCGAGCCCGGCAAGATCTTCCTCGACATTCATGAGCCAGGCGAACACAAGATTCATTTCTCGATGCGAGAAGACGGGTTCGAGTTCGACCAATGGTTGATGACCACCGACAGCAACTTCCAACGACCTCCGGCCAGCAAGTCCAACAAACCGAAAGCGGCCGCCACCGCACAAACTCTTTCGCTTCCTGCAAAGGAGTTTGAATTCAAGAGTGGTGGCTACTACTTGGACCAAGGCAAATGGTTGGCGATCAATCCAGATCGCAACAAGTCGGCTGCCGCACAAAAGGTGTTTCCTTTCCCCAGCGGTCGCTACGACATCACGTTGAAAGCCGTGGGTGAGAACGACGGGCAATCGACCTACACCGTTGCCGCTGACAAAGAGTCGATTGGTACTTTCACTTGCCCGATGGCGGACCAAACCTTCGCCGAAGGAAAACAGTTCCACAAAACCTTCGCCAACGTTCAGATCACCGAAGGGGCTGAACTCGAAGTCACCTCCAAGATCGCATCGGCGGACGGAAAAGAATACAGCCGAGCACGATGGGGTGAATTGACCTTCACCCCCGCCAATGACGCAACAGCCAAGGCCGCGGCCAAATTCGCGAAAGAGAACAAGCACGTTGTCGCGAAAACTTCGGCTAAGTCTGACTCGAAAGATCGCACCGGTAGCCCCACCAAACCGGTCAGCGATCAGCCTTTGCAGATGCCTCGCGAAAAAGACGGCGACGGCAGCGTTCAGGTGACGGGTCAAAAACGCATGTGGCACAAAATCACGCTGACACTCAATGGCCCGTACGCTCACGAGCAAGACAACGCTCCGAATCCATACTTGGACCATCGGATGGAAATCGAGTTCAAACATGAGAGCGGCAAGCAATATTTGGTGCCGGGATACTTCGCCGCTGATGGCGATGCTGCCAATTCATCGGCGGAATCGGGCACCCAGTGGCGAGCTCATTTCGCCCCTGATGAAACGGGAAGCTGGACCTACACCGTTCGCTTCGCAACCGGAAAGAACGCCGCGATCGATCGTGACGCATCTGCCGAAGCAGTCGCTCCGTTCGACGGCAAGTCTGGCACGTTTGCCGTTGCCAAGACCAACAAGTCCGGGCGAGATTTGCGTGCTCATGGTCGACTGACCTATGTCAACAAACCGTACCTGCAATTCGCGGGCAGTGGGCAGTACTTCCTCAAGGCAGGTGCTGACGCCCCGGAAACCTTGTTGGGCTACGCCGAATTCGATGGAACCGTCGCTGGCAAGCCCGGCAAAGTTCCATTGAAGAAGTACGCACCACACATTGGTGATTGGCGCCGTGGCGATCCAACTTGGAAAGATGGCCAAGGCAAAGGCTTGATCGGTGCGGTCAACTACCTTTCGTCCAAGGGTTGCAACGCGTTTTCATTCCTGACCTACAACGCGGGCGGCGACGGCGACAACGTCTGGCCTTTCATCCAACGTGATGACAAGCTGCACTATGACTGCAGCAAACTGGACCAGTGGGGCATCGTCTTTGACCATGGAACCCAAAACGGCATGTACCTGCACTTCAAGTTGCAGGAGACCGAGAACGATGACCATCGACAAGGCCAGAAGGCCAACGGCTACAAACCCGAATCGCTCGATGGTGGCAAACTCGGGTCACAGCGCAAGTTGTACTTGCGAGAAATCATTGCCCGTTTCGGTCACAACCTCGCGTTGAATTGGAACCTTTCGGAAGAGACCACTCAGACCACGGACGAACACCTCGCGATGTTGAATTACATCGAAGAGATGGATCCTTATGGTCACAACCGCGTCTTGCACACTTACCCCGGTGAGCAGGACAAGAAGTACGATCCGTTGCTTGGTGACAAATCCAACCTGACGGGTGTGTCGCTGCAAAACAGCCACATCAAAGACACTCACTGGCAAACGGTGAAGTGGAGCGAGAAAGCCCGCGAGGCTGGCAAGCCTTGGGTTGTCGCGTTTGATGAATCTGGATCGGCCGCTCACGGTCAGTGCCCTGACCTTGGCTACCGCGGCTACGACGGTCATGACAAGACAGGCAAAATGACCTACACCCAGCACGAAGTCCGCAAGCAAACCTTGTGGGGTAACTTCATGGGCGGTGGTGGCGGAGTCGAATATTACTTCGGCTACCAATACGAAGAGAACGATCTTGGCTGCGAAGATTGGCGAAGTCGTGACCAAAGCTGGGATGCATGCCGGGTCGCGATCGAGTTCTTCCAAAACAACTCGGTTCCCTTCTGGGACATGATCAACGCGGATGAGTTGGTCGGCAATGACAAGCACGACAACTCAAAGTATTGCTTGGCAAAAACCGGCGAAGCGTACGTGGTTTACCTGCCCAACGGCGGCTCCACCTCGATCGACCTGAGTGATGCGGACGGGGAGTTCCAAGTGCAGTGGTACAACGCTCGCATCGGTGGTGACCTGCAATCGGGTTCCGTCAAAACGGTCTCGGGCGGCGGTACCGTTGAGATCGGAAATCCACCGGCCGATGCCGATCAAGATTGGGCGGTGCTGCTACGAAAGTAGTTCACCTCGCACCTTGAACGATTCGAATGGCCCGGCGCAACTGCGTCGCGGCCATTTTTTTTTCGCGGTCATCGAACCCAATCAGCAACGTCAAGATCGGCTCTTCCGCGGCAACAAGCGTAGGGGAAGACGAGGGAAGATCCGCCAGGTCCACGGCGATCGATTCGGCTCGCAATTGCCTTTGAATCTGTTCGACGTCCACCGAGACATCACGATTGGCAAACACGATCCGCTTGATCCACTGAGCAGAATTTTTCGCGAGGGGCAACGGATCATGGTTTGATTGGCAATCCATCAGGTCCATCTGATCGTGCCCATCGATGGCATCCAGATGCATTCGCATCAAGGAATGACCGGGATCCAATTTGCCCACCTCGGTGGCCCAACGTTCGATCACTTCACACGACGCACTCGGGCGAGCGTTCAGTTCCAACAACCACCATCGACCCATCGCATCACGAATGAAGTCCAGGTTGAACAGTCCGCGAAGCGAGAACTGCTGAGCGACGCGTTCACATAAAGCTTGAAGAGATCGCCACGGCACATCGCCCGAGCCGGAGTCTCCGAACGCAAAAACCGGCCCGCGAGACCCCGAGTGAATGAAGGGTCGGTCACCGGACCGGCGATGCATCCCGAGAGTCATCCCGAGCATGCGTGTCCGGTTGGCTCCCGCGATGGCCACCAATCCATAGGAACGGCCGTGGACCCTTTGCTGCAACCATCCGTCATCGGGCTCCGAGACCGAATCGTTCGCTGGCGACACTCGGCGAATTCCCATTCCTCCGGTGGAGTTGGTTTGCTTCCAAAGCCAGCGGTCGGACCGTCCTCTTTTCTCTGTTTCGAACTCGGCCATAGGAATGCCGTCACCAGTCGCTCCCGCCAAGCAACATCGCCCGGCAGAGCACTGATAGGTGATCGGAAACGTCACCGGGAATTCTCCGCAATCCGATTCAGCGGTCAATTCGTGGACGATTGACTGCAGGCGGCTCCATTCCTCCCATGGATTTCCCACGCCGGCGACTTGCAGTCCACCCACGCGGATCACTCTCGCGTCGTACATTTTCGCGACCGAATCGATTTGTCCGGAAAGATTTCCTTGGGGTTCTTTGACCATCTGGAATCGATGGAATTGGTCGCAAACCATTCGGGTGTCGAAATCACCAAACCAATCCAGGCCAATGATCCGCGAATTCGGCAGGCCACGCCGCAGCGATTGGGCCGCCCAGCGGACAGACGCCCCCACCAGCAGAATCGCGGGGCGGTTTTCACCGTCGCGGGGGTTTGTTACCGTTTCGAGCCTGCCCGACCCACCCATCGCCATTGGTGTGTTCATCCTGCGTGTGGGGTAAGGACCATGTGTTCCCACCGGTAACTCTTTGGGCGTTTGTTTCCCCTCTCAAAGGCATCTTGTCATGCAATTCCACATTGGTGAATCCCTCGTCGGTGACGGCAACGAAATTTCTCACATCGATCTGATGATCGGCAGCAAGGACGGACCAGTTGGCGCCGCGTTCGCGAACGCTTTGGCCAACCAAAGCGAAGGTCACACCAACCTGTTGGCAGTGCTCGAGCCCAACGTGGCCGTGAAGCCCTCGACCGTGATGGTGACCAAGGTCACGATCAAAGGCATGAAGCAAGCCGTGCAAATGTTCGGCCCTGCTCAAGCCGCCGTTGCACAAGCGGTTGCTGACGCCGTCAGCGAAGGCATCATTCCAAAGGATCAGTGCGAAGATCTGGTTTGTGTCTGCGGTGTGTTCATCCACCCAGCTGCTGAAGACGACGAAAAGATCTACAAGTACAACTACGAAGCCACCAAGGACGCGCTGAAGTCGGCAATGCAAGGCAAGCCAACTGCAGACGACATGCTGGCCAAGAAGGACACCGCTGCTCACCCATTCAAGGGTTTCTGAGCCAACGCTTTTGTCCAAAGCAAATGACGAACAAGCTTCGGGTGAGAGCCCGGAGCTTTTCTTTTGCCTTCAACGAACCTTCTCTTACCGACAGCGGTTGCGACAATGCCAAAGAAAATCCTCTTTCAGTTGGACGTGGATCCTCATCCCAGTTCGTTTGACGCAGTGGTTGCGGTGGACGCGGGAGTCGACCAATTACTGCAGTACGGCAGCGTGCAGACCGATTCAGTGGAATCACTTGTCCACGGGGCCATGTTCACTCGAGGCGGCGACGACCTGAAGAACACAGCTCTGTTCATCGGCGGCAACGATGTTGTGAAAGCGGAAGCGATTTTTCGCGGCGTTCAAAAGGCATTCTTTGGTCCCGTTCGGGTCTCAGTGATGTTGGACGCTTCGGGATGCAACACCACTGCCGCGGCAGCAGTGGTCTCCGCATCCAAACACGTGACACTCGATGGAAGCACGGCGGTCGTCCTCGGTGGCACCGGCCCGGTTGGCAGACGTGTCGCTCAAATGCTGGCTCGGCAAAACGCCAATGTGCTTCTGACCAGTCGTTCGCTCAACCGAGCCGAGACCGCCTGCAAAGAGATCGGCGCACAGGTCACCTCCGGCAATCTCGAAGCCGCCGCACCTGAAAGCCAAGAAGGCCTGAAGACATTGCTCGAACGAGCGGACGTGATCATCGCCTGCGGAGCAGCAGGCGTGGAACTGGTTTCCAAGGAGCTCATCCACGGCCTCTCGAAGCTGAGGGTCGCCATTGACCTCAACGCAGTGCCACCTGCAGGACTCGGAGGAGTGGAAGCGTTCGACAAAGCCAAACCGCTGCATGAAGGCACCGAAGACGGCCCAGTGGCATACGGACCGATCGGCGTGGGCGGACTGAAAATGCGAACTCACAAGGCCGCGATTGCAAAACTCTTCACATCAAACTCACTCGCGCTGGATGCAGATGAAATCTACGACCTCACGATGGAACAGATGAATCGTTGAGTGCCGATTGCTTGGACCAGGAAACACTCGGGCGAAAATTCGGTTTGGCAAACCCATGGTGACGCACCGGGCGGCTCGCGCCGCTCCGCTGGGATGAACTACCTGGACACGTGTGAAAACGAAAAAAGGCGAGCCTCGAAAGACTCGCCTCTTTGTTGCGTCAACAGGTTCGTAAGAACTGTTTCTCGATGATGAACTTACAGCTCGCGAGCGAAGGTTGGATTCCAACGAACGCGGTGCGAAATGTTGCGGACGCTGGCTGGTTGGCCATACGTTCCACGACGTTTCCAATTGGCTTCTTTGTCATCCAACTGCGGCTGCTCGACTTCGTCCGAATCTTGGGAATCGAACAGATAGTCGTAACTGTCTGGCAGATCGCTGTTGGAATCTGGTTCAGGTGCACCGATTTCGACCTTGCCCATCGTTGAGCTGGGTTCGGAATCACCTGACTGGTAGGGAGCATCCAGTTCCGGTTCATCCGATTCCAAAACGGGCCGTGAACGGATCACCGTGCCAGGCTCGGTGATGATCGACGATCCAGAATAGCTCGAGGAATAAGGAGCCGACTCGACAATTGGACGAAACGACGAGTAACCATTGGAGATTGCCGGGCTGAATGGATCGGCATAGGACAATGGCACACGCTCGACCACGGTCCGTGGAACCATTTGATGAACTTGATACGTTTGGTATCGCGGAACCGAAACCGGTCGGCGAACGACTTGCACGACTTCTTCTTGTTCGTAGTACTTCACTGTGATCGGTTCGCGACGAGTCTTGTAGACCACACGACTGGTTTGCACAGGCACTTTGCGAACCACTTCTTCGGCGACCCAACGTTTGCTCTGCACGGGCACTTTCCGAGTGGACGTTTCCGTCACAGGACGCTGCACGATGTAGGGCACTTTCCGCACAGTGGTTTGCGGAACCATTTTCGTCGTTTGAACAGGGACGTTCTGCGTGACCATTTCGGTCTGCATTCGCTGAACAGTCACGGGCACGTTTTGAGTCACCATTTCCGACTGCATCCGAGTCACTTGAATCGGACGTTGGACTTGCTGAACCTCAGGCATGTACTGCGTCTGAGCAATCTGTTGATTGACGTAGTTCGGACGATAGACCATTTGAGTCTGAACTTGTGGCGGCGTGACCACGGGAACCGTGGTCGCGGCACCACGTGGGTACGCCAACAATCCGAGTGGTCCCGGTTTGTAATAGGCCCGCGGATTCCAACCCAAACCGTACTGCAACTGGCCCGGCGTGACGGTCGTTTGCGGCACGTAGCCACCCGCGTCGACGGTTTGCTGTTGAACGGTAGTGACAGGTCGGTAGGAAGTGACCTGCTGCGTTTGCATCTGAGTTTCAGTCACAGGTCGCTGGACCATGTACTGTTTTTGGACCATCTGCGTTTCAGTGACCGGGCGTTGCACCTGGTACTGCTTTTGATACATCTGCGTTTCGGTCACGGGGCGATATGTCGTGACACGTTCTTCGCGTTCAGCGGTCTCGTTGACGTAGCGAGTCTGCGTGACTGTTTCGTCTCGGTACGAGGTCTCGGTCACCGGTTTGTAGATCGTGTAACGCTCTTCTCGATACGCGGTTTCGGTGACCGTTTCGGGAACAGTGACTTCGCGTTCTTCGACACGAGTCTTCAGAATCGGTCGATAGCTTTTGACCTCTTCTTCAACGTACTGAGTTTCGTACGTCAAACGTGTTCGCTCGACCAATTCCGGTTGCATGATCGTTTGAGACTGCAAGCGATACTGCGGTGTGAAACAGCATGCGTCCTGAGCCGATGCGGTCCCGGCAGCCAGCAAGCAAGCAAGCGCCGAGAGCTTGGCAAATTTCGATGACAGAACAGTGTGATTCATGCGTTCATTCAAACAGAGGTCTTTGAGGCGAAGGCCGATACGAGTCGAAACGGTCATGGTGGCGTGTCTCAAAAAGGAAAACCCGGGTCGCGACACCCAACGTCTCGATCAGTCGAGGAACAGGTGTACAAACCGTGGGTCGCAGCCGGATTGTTGCAATGGCGAGCCCAAAGGAAAGGGCGAACCGTTGGCGCGGCAGGCATCCTTGGGCCCAAAACTGCCGCACAAATAAGAGTAGGCAAGACTTAAGCCATTTGCAGAAAAAACCCCTGAAAAACGACACTTTTGAGACCTCGCCGGGGTGGCAAATTCACTATTTTGCCGAGACCGTCTCGTTAGACACACAGACGTTGCGTTTTCGCAACATCGCACAGCCCGCCCAAACCTCCCGTTCGTCTTTCGCGGTATTTTCGATTGGCAATGAACTCGAACATCGCAACAGGACAAAAGCGTCGTCGCAGAATCTGCCAGTTGCCTTCTGCGTCTTGTTTCGAATCGGTCTGTGGCGAAACGCTGCTCCCGTCGCTTCGGCGCGACGGAGAAGTTACTTTGTGAGCCAAGATTTGGCTGTTCTTCATCCGCCTGATGCTGGACCGGATTGCCTTCCATCAAGCTGGCTTCCAACGGGCATCCCACTGATCAATCTCCCCGCCTGAGTTCCCACCATGAAAACCGGACCATTCAATCCCAACCTGCTTTCGGAATCCGTCTTTGCCGTGCCGCCATTGGCTCGCGATGCGGATTACCAAATCGATGCGGATGAAAACGAAAAGATCATCCGATTCCTCGAAGCCGGTGGCGTTCGTTCGTTGCTGTACGGTGGCAACGCAGTGCTCTATCACACCAGCCTGGCTGACTTCGATGACCTGCTGGGAATGATCTCGGACTCAGCCGGTCCGGACACGACCGTCGTGCCATCGTTTGGTCCTTCCTTTGGAATCGCGTCGGACCAGATCAACATTCTTCAAGAGTTTGATTTTGGCACCGCGATGCTGTTGCCGTCGCGAGACATTGTTGATTCGGCAGGCATCGCAACGGGCATTCGAATGCTGTCCGAACAATACGGCAAACCTTTAGTCGTCTATCTGAAACACGACCGTTGGTTGTCACCGGAAGACCTGAAATCACTGGAAGACGACGGCGTGATCTCCTGGATCAAATACGCGGTCGTTCGCGAAAATCCGGCGGAAGACGACTACCTTCGCGAAGTCTTGGATGTCTTCCCATCCGAAAGAGTTGTCAGCGGCATCGGAGAACAACCGGCAATCGTTCACTTGCGCGACTTCGGAATCACAGGGTTCACCAGCGGATGCGTTTGCGTCGCACCTCGCAAGAGCATGGACATGCTCGGTTCCATCCAAGGCGGTGACATGGAAATGGCAGAATCAATTCGGCAATACTTCCAGCCGCTCGAAAACCTTCGCGATGGGATTCACCCGATTCGGGTTCTGCACGAAGCGGTCGCGCTCGCTGGTGTGGCAAGCACGGGCCCGATTCAACCCATGCTCAGCAACATCTGCGACGAGACCAAATCGAAGATTCAAACCGCTCTGCGAACGATGAAGGTAATCGACTGAAGTCGGCCTTTCATGCAGAACACACCGAACCAATCGCCTATCGGGTTGGTTCGGTGAGGGAGCCAATCGCGTGGCGGAACCGCCGCGGCTTTCTTCGACTACTGAACTTGCCGGAGCTGCAGCGTGTCGATGATTTTTTCATCGGCCAGAGCATTGGTGATGACGCCCAACCAAACGCCTGATTTGCACCAACCGCTTTCTTTGAGAACTTCCAAAGCGTTGGCGATGGTTTCGTCGTGGTCTTCGGAAAACTCCATGAAGAACGGCTCCACACCCCAAGGCAGCAGCAGGTGATGGAATGTGTGCTCGATGTCAGTGAAGGCAAAGATTGGCACGCCACGAGGCCGCAAAGCCCCGAGCACGTAGGCGAGAAAACCGCTTCGGGTGAAGACAACAACACCTGATTCGCCCATCTCCTGAGCCAACGTGCACGCCGATCGCAGCATCATCGATTTGGGCTCGCGAAGCACGATCTTCGAATTGAGTTGACGACTGACGGTCGGTTCGATGCTGGAAATGATGTTCTGCAGCACGCCCACCGACTCCAGCGGGTATTTGCCGGTGGTGGTCTCACCCGACAACATCACCGCGTCGGCTTGTTCGCGAATCGCGTTGGAGACATCCGACACTTCGGCGCGAGTTGGCACCGGCGAATGGATCATTGATTCCAGCAAGTGCGTGGCAATGATGACGGGCTTGCCGTCTTCTTGGCAGGCACGAATCAACTCGGTTTGCACGAGCGGCAATCGGTGATAGTCGATTTCGATACCGAGGTCACCTCGAGCGACCATGATCGCATCGGATTGCCGGATGATCGCTTTCATATTGCGAACGCCGGCTTGGTCTTCAATCTTCGAAATGATCCGAGCGTGTGAGTTGTGTTCGTCCAAGAACTCACGCAGCATGACGACATCTTCCGCTTGGCGAACAAACGAAAGCGCGACAAAGTCGATCCCCGCTTTGATGCCGGCGATCAAGTCCGTTCGGTCTTTGTCCGTGATCGCGGGCAAGTTGACTTGGACACCGGGCAAATTGATGTGACGTCGCGATTCCAACATGCCGGGAGTGATCACACGGCAGCGGACGGTCGTGGCCTCTTTCTTCAACACGTGCCAATGCAACAAACCGCTGTCGACCAAGATGGTGCTGTCGAGATCGATCGCACCGGGCAGTCCGGGATAGTTCACACTGACTCGCGGCGTTCCGTCGGACTCGACGGCCGATTGGTCGGTGCAGTTTTCGGTGAACAGGACCAGCTCATCGCCGGCTTTCAACTCAATCGCATCTTCGACCGCCCCGGTTCGAATCTCGGGGCCCTTCACATCCATCATCACAGCGACGTGACGATTGATGCCCTTGGAAACCTTCCGAATTTTCGCGACGATTTCGCCGACCCATTCGGGAGTACCATGGGCCATGTTCAGTCGCATGACATCGACACCCGCTTCGATCAATGCTGCCAATTTTTCAGGGGATTCGGTGGCTGGTCCGATCGTGGCAATGATTTTGGTGTGACGGTAGTCCTGCACGGTTGCGTCTCGGTGAGCGGAAAAGAAGTGACGAGGCGGCGAAGTGTCGCGGGCAACGGCCCCACAAACAAGCAGTCGGCCCACCAACGGCCAGCATCACACCGGTGACGCCTCAGTTGGTCACATTTGCCTCCGTTCTGCTCCCCGGTCACAATGGCGAGCCGCTCCCAAACGTTCGCGACTTTGGATTTCGCACGATGTCCCCACTTGAAATGCAGCCCACGTTTTCTATGGACTTTCCGGTCTCATCGGACGTTCTCGCGGGTCAAGTTCGTTCGGCGATCAAGACGCTTGGCACGAACACGCGAGCTGTCGCGGCTGGCAAGTGCATCGAAATCGCTCCCCCGAAGAACGAGACTCGGTTCTGGTCGCCGCACTTGTCCGTCCAATTCGGAGACTTGCGCGACAGCTCCACCGCTCATACCGAAGCCACTGTTTCGGCCGATACAGAAGGTCAACACGCACATAGTCAGCTGTTCGGGCGTTTCTCTCCGAGACCGGAAATCTGGACATTCTGCATGTTCCTGTATCTCGTGATGGCGATGATTCTGTGCGGTGGATTGTTGATCGGATACGTGCAGTGGAGCCTCGGTGCATCGATGACGGGCCTTTGGCTGGTGCCGCTTTCCCTCGGCGTGATTGGTGGATTGCACGCGGCGAGCTTGATTGGGCAGGGTTTGAGCCGCCACCAGATGATTGAATTGCGGGGCCAGTTGGATCAAATTCTAGATCTGGCGATCCCGGAAACTCCCGCTGTGGAACGCCCCGGCTTGTCGCCAGCTAGCCAAACGCCGACGATGCAGGTCGAAATCACGTCCTGATCTTCTCCTCTCTTTCCCCGCTGACCCCCTGGTTTCCATGAGCGTTGCTGACTCCAGTGCTGCTGATTCTGTTGCTGCCCCGGACACCGCTGACTTGTCATCGTCCGCAGGAGCATTTTCTCCTCCGGGATACTACGACGCGTTGGCTCAACAAGTCCTCGACGGCACACCAATCACGCGAGAGCAAGCGCTCGGGATGTTGGAAGCGTCTGACCTGGACGTGCCCGCGATCATCTCGGCCGGATATCGAATTCGCCATCAGTACTTTGGCAACTCGGTCCAGCTGTATTTCCTGATGAACGCCAAGAGCGGACTGTGCCCGGAAGATTGTCACTACTGCAGCCAGTCGAAAGTCTCTGACGCTCCCGTTCCGAAATACAACATCCTGAAACGCGATGCGTTGATGGACGCCGCCAAAGTCGCGGCTGAACGAGGTGCCAAGACTTACTGCTTGGTAATTTCGGCTCGTGGACCGAACGAACGAGAGATGAAAGCGGTGGAACAGATCGTTCCCGAGATCAAACAGAAATACGACTTGGACATCTGCGCCTGCTTGGGCCTGCTGGATGAATCCCAAGCGGCACGGTTGAAGGCCTGTGGTGTCGATCGAGTCAACCACAACCTGAACAGCAGCGAATCTCACTACGAAACGATCTGCACGACTCACACCTACGAAGACCGCGTTCAAACGCTGCGTCACGTTCGCGATGCAGGCATGGAAATGTGTAGCGGTGGCATCATTGGAATGGGCGAATCCAAGTCCGACATCGTGTCGATGGCTTTCGACCTCAATGAACTCGGTGTGCAATCGATTCCCGTCAACATTCTCAACGCGATTGATGGCACGCCTTTGGAAGGCACCGCCGCACTCACGCCTCAAGACGCGCTCAAAGCACTCGCCATGTTCCGGTTTGTGAACCCGGATCGTGAACTGCGAATTGCCGGCGGTCGCGAACTGCACCTGCGTCAGCTGCAGCCGATGGGTTTGTACGTTGCCAACAGCGTGTTTGTCGGTGACTACCTGACGACGCAAGGCCAAGCACCCCAAGCGGATTACGACATGATTCGTGACCTCGGCTTCGAAGTCACCGGTTCGTGCGAAGAGATGAGCGTCTGAGGTGGAAACCACCGATCGTCGTTCACGATTGCAAGACGTTTTCGATACCGATGATCCGGTTGCCATTGTCACCGGCAGCGGTTCGCCGCGAGTCGGTCGTGTCATCGCGGAAGAACTGTCTCGTCGCGGTTGCCACGTTGCTTTGCACGCGAATACCAGCGTCGACGAAGCCCAGCAGGCCGCCTCGCAGTGGCAGCAGCGATTCGGTCGAGAAGCGTTGGTGGTGCAAGGTTCGCTTGACGAAGACGCGACCTGCGACGCAATCGTCGGTCAAACGCACCAGCACTTTGGCCGACTCGATATCCTGGTCAATAGCGCAGCGATCTGGACCCCAACACGTTTGGAAAACATCACCGGCGACGAGATTCGCCGGTACTTCCAAATCAACTCCGTCGCGTCGCTGCTGTGCGCTCGCGCCGCCGGTCGACACATGGTCGCTCAGTCTCGCGGTGGTTGCATCATCAACATGGGTGACTGGGCCACGGTACGACCCTACGCCGAACACGCCGCGTACTTCCCCAGCAAAGGTGCCATCGAGGTCATGACCCGATCGTTGGCTGTCGAACTTGGCGGTAAGAACGCTCACGTTCGAGTGAACTGCGTGCAACCGGGGCCGGTGCTGCTGTCCGATGATGTCTCGGAAGAAACGGTGAGCGAGCTGGCCGACAGCACCCTGGTTCGACGAGTCGGCACACCAGAAGACGTCGCTCACGCGGTTGGCTTCTTCTGCGAAAACACGTTCGTCACCGGAGTCTGCTTGCCGGTCGATGGCGGACGCAGCGTCTTCGCACCCGACGGACTTCAGATCGGTCGCAACACCGGCTGACCACGGCCGAACGCTTGATCGCTGTGGCTCCATCCGCGACGCCATCCAGCAATTTGATACCGCAACACGGACGCATCTCCACCCAACGGACTGAACCGACATGACTGAATCCAAACCTGCCGCCAATTTGAAACCCGTGGAGCTGTACACCGATGGTGCTTGCAGTGGAAACCCGGGCCCGGGCGGATGGGCGTTTGTGTTGCGATGCCCACGCACGCTGAAAGAGATTCAGCGATCAGGCGGTCAACCTCACACGACCAACAACCAGATGGAATTGATGGCCGTCATCCGCGGGCTCGAGGCGCTCAAAGAACCCTGTGCCGTCGACCTGTACTCTGACAGCAAGTATGTGGGTCAGGGGATGTCGAGCTGGATGGCCGGCTGGAAGAGCCGCGGTTGGAAACGCAAGGACGGCTCGAAGCTGGTTCCGGTCAAGAACGTGGAACTGTGGCAAGAGCTCGATCAGCAAATGCAATCTCACCGCGTGACGTACCACCACGTCAAAGGTCACGCTGGGCACACCGAAAACGAAATGTGCGATCAACTGGCGGTCGCGGCGTATCAACAGTATCTGTAAGACTGTCCACACGCGTAAGATAAGTCAGTTGTTCCCACCGAGCGTTTGAAGCCCACCACGCGGGGCGGCGATCGGTTGTGTTCTTCGTCTGATCATCAAGGTTGTCATGTCCCAAAGGAAAGTCGTTGTCGTTGGGGCTGGACCCGGTGGTTTGGCGTCGGCGATGCAGCTCGCCGCGGGCGGTTGCGACGTGACCCTCTTGGAACGCCGCGGCCAGGTCGGCGGCCGGACCTCCGCGATCGAAATGGATGGCTTTCGATTCGATTGCGGCCCCACGTTCTTCCTGTACCCACGCGTGCTCGCCGAGATCTTTCATTCGACCGGTCGTGACCTGATGGAAGAGGTCCCGATGGAGCGACTCGACCCGCAGTACAGATTGACCTTCGGCGGTGGTGGGCAGCTGGATTGCACACCCGACATGGACGAGATGGATCGCCAGATCGCTCAGTTCTCACCGCAAGACGTCGGGCAACTCAAGCGATACATGGACGACAACCGGATCAAGCTGGAAAAATTTCGTCCGATCCTTGAGTCGCCGTTTCATTCCGCGATGGACGTGATGAAACCATCACTGCTGGGCGCGGCCAAACACCTGCATCCGTTTCGGACGCTGGGCAAAGAACTCGAACGTTACTTCAGTGACCCGCGTCTCGTCATCGCGTTCGCGTTCCAATCCAAGTACCTCGGGATGTCGCCGTTCAACTGCCCGAGTTTGTTCAGCATCCTGTCGTTCCTCGAATACGAATACGGCGTGTTCCATCCGATTGGAGGCTGCAGTCGCGTAAGCGAAAAGATGGCCGAGATCGCGGAAGAGATGGGCGTCAAGATTCGGCTCAATGAACCCGTCGATTCAATCGAGATGGAAGGCCGTCGCGTTCGTGCATTGCACACACAAAACGATCGCTACGACGCCGATGCGTTCGTCGTCAACGCCGACTTCGCGGACTGGATGACCAAGACCGTTCCCAACGCTTCTCGCAAACGTTGGTCGGACGAACAGATTGCGAAGAAGAAGTTTTCCTGCAGCACATACATGTTGTACTTGGGCATCGAAGGTCTGTACGAAGACCTGCCGCACCACAGCATCCACATCAGCAACGACTACAACCGCAACCTTCGCGAAATCGAAACCGATCATGTCCTCAGCCAAGACCCCTCGGTGTATGTCCAGAACGCTGGCGTGACCGACCCGACGCTGGCTCCCGCCGGACACAGTTCGCTGTACGTACTGGTCCCAGTCACGCATGACACTGAAAACGTCGACTGGTCGAAAGAAGCCGCCGGTTTTCGCGAGCTCACGCTGAACAAACTTGGCGAACTGGGCCTGACAGATCTTCGCAGCCGAATTCGTGTGGAGCACCAAATCACGCCCGACGATTGGCAACGTGACTACGCGATCTACAAAGGGGCCACGTTCAACTTGGCACACAACCTGGGCCAGATGCTTCACAATCGACCTCGCAATCGATTTGAAGAACTCGACGGGGTTTACCTGGTCGGCGGCGGCACGCATCCGGGCAGTGGTTTGCCGGTGATCTATGAATCCAGCCGCATCAGCTCACGTCTGTTGCTGCAAGATCTTGGGATGGACACGAGCTTCATCGACCAATCTGCTCAAGTGGCATAGGCTTCCACTCCCCACCTCAACAAACCAGCTAGAATTCTCGGTCTGAACTCACATCCCAGATCCGTGCATTCATCACGAGCCCCACGTGAACATTCGATCGCTATTACGACGCGGAACCCACCTCTGCACAGTCGTTCCCTTCTGCATCGCTGCCTGCTTGGTCAGCCTTGCCACGGCGACATCCTCGGCTCAAACGCCGGCTTCAAACTCAACGGATCGTCCGTCGCATCCCAAAGCTCACGCGCACAACGACTACCTGCATGAGCGTCCGCTGCTGGACGCGCTCGACAACGGATTCCGCAGCGTCGAAGCGGACATCTTTTTGGTCGATGGTGATCTCTGGGTCGCTCACTCCACCTCAGAACTTTCCGCCGAACGAACGTTGAAAGCGTTGTACCTCGATCCGCTGCGTCAACGCATGCGATCCCACGCCGACGATTCCTCAGACTCTTTCCAGAGCGTCGAAGGCGATGGCCAACCCATCACGCTGTTGATCGATCTGAAGTCGGAAGGGAAGGCCACCTACCGGGCACTCCATCAACTGCTTTCGAAATACGACGATGTATTCACGCACGTTGATTCCGAGGGCGTGCATCGTCGAGGCGTCACGGCCATCATCAGCGGCAACCGTCCGATCGACTTGGTCCAGTCGGACTCGCCGCGTTTCGTGGGCGTGGACGGGCGACTCGGTGATTTGGAAAGCGATTACTCGGCTGACCTGATGCCGTTGATCAGCGACCATTGGGGCCGCAATTTCAAATGGCGAGGCCAGGGGGAACTGCCTGCTGAGGACCGTGAAAAGTTAAACAAGATCTTGGAACAAGCTCACCAGAAAAATCGCCGGATTCGGTTCTGGGCCACGCCCGATCACGAAGCCGCCTGGGAGGTCCTGCACGAGGCCGGAGTCGATCTGATCAACACGGACGACCTCGAGGGCCTGAATCGTTTCCTGCGGTCGAAGTGATCAATCGCAGCCCCGCCACTTGAGGAAATCTGAGGTCCACCGTCGAACCGGCCTGACCGGAGAGATGCCTTAGCCGACAGCTAAAATTGCGAGTCTTGGGACTTTGGAGGCGTAAGGTGGATGAATACGCCGCACGAAGCATGCATAATGTGTATGTCTCCCATCGTCCCACCTTTCTCTCCTTCCACAGGCCCGCCATGAAACCTGCCCCATCCTCCGCCCGTGCCTCGCGAATCAGTCGTCGTCAGTTCACCGCGACCGGAATCGCGGCCGGGGCGGCCATCGGTGTCCACACCAGCCGATCCGCTTCTGCCCAAGCCACTTCGCCCAGTGAAAAACTCGGTGTAGCAATCTGCGGCGTCAACAGTCGCGGTGGAGAACACATCCGCGGATTCGACAAAGACCCGCGCACCGAAATTCGAGTGCTGGTCGACATTGACGAAAAGGTCGGCAACAGCCGCGCTGACAAAGTCGCCGATTTGCAGGGACTGCGTCCGAAAGTCGTCAAAGATTTTCGCGATGCCTTGGACATGGATGACGTGCATATCCTGACCAGCGCCACGCCCAATCACTGGCACGCGTTGATGGGCGTCGAAGCGATGCAGGCGGGCAAGGATGTCTACATCGAAAAACCGATCAGCCACAACATTCACGAGGGACGCGCCCTCGTCGCGGCGGCTGCGAAATACGGACGCATGTTCCAAACCGGTACCCAGTGCCGCAGCAGCTCCGGCATTCGCGAAGGCATGCAGTTCCTCGCGGATGGTGGAATCGGCGAAGTCAAGCTTGCCCGTGGCCTGTGCTACAAACGACGCAAGTCGATCGGCCCATTGGGTGACTATGAAATTCCCGCTGGCGTCGACTTCAATCAGTGGAGCGGACCGGCCACCTACACCGATCCCAAATTGACCCGTCAACGCTTCCACTATGACTGGCACTGGCAACGTCACTACGGCAATGGCGACTCTGGCAACCAAGGCCCTCACCAAACCGACGTAGCACGTTGGGGATTGGGACTGGAACGGCATCCGAATGCTGTGCTGAGCTACGCCGGTCGGTTGGGCTACAAAGCCGAACGCAAAGACCCCGATTACGTCGATGCGGGCGACACAGCCAACACGCAAGTTTCGATCTACGATTACGGCGACAAAACCATCGTGTTTGAAACACGTGGCCTGAGCGTTGATGAATCGGCTGATCAAGAAATCAACGAGTTGTTCGGTTACAGCAAAGGCAACAAGATCGGCGTCATCTTCTACGGCGAAGACGGCTATCTCGTGCAGGGTCCCAGCTACAACCGCTGTGCCGTATTCGACAAACAACGCAAATTGGTGCGTGAATTCAAGGCGACATCGAGCGTGGGGGACGCCCACTTTGCGAACTTCCTCGATGCGGTACAGTCTCGAGATGCCTCGACGCTTCACGCGGATGCACGCTGCGGTCACCTGTCCGCTGCGATCGCTCACCTGGGCAACATTTCGTACTACGTTGGTCAAGAAAACCGGGTCGATCCCAAAACGATCTCCGAGTCACTCGCGAACATCTCGTCGTTGGACGACGATCAAGCCACACTGGACCGAACGCTGCAGCACCTCCGGGACAACAACGTTGATCCAGAGAAAGAGCAACTGTCGCTCGGTCCCGTGCTGAAGTTTGATCCCGAGGCGGAAGGCTTTGTCGACAACGACGAAGCCAAAGCGATGGAAACTCGTGAGTACCGCGATGGATTCGTCGTTCCCAGTGCGGCTGACGTTTGATTTTCCAAACCTCTCGCAACGGTCCCTGATGTGAACGAAGCTGAAACGATTCGATATCACGCCGCTCAAAATGGGCGGCCGGCAGAACTGGATCTGCTGGATCAAACCAAGTTGCCCGGAACGCTGACGCGTTTGGTCTGCACCACGATCGACCAAACGTACGATGCGATCCAACGATTGGTCGTCCGCGGCGCGCCTGCCATCGGCATCGCCGCCGCGTACGGTGTCACACTGACCCCGGTCAGTGCGGACGCAAATGCGAGCCTGTCAGACGCGCAGGCTTTGTATCGACAAACGATCGATCACTTGGCGACCAGTCGCCCCACCGCGGTCAACCTGTTCTGGGCCCTGGACCGGATGCGGGCCATCGTCGATGGATTCTCCGGCGAAGTCTCCGAGCTTCGCAAGCAACTGGCCACCGAGGCCATTCGCATCCACGAAGACGATCGCGAGATGTGCCGGGCAATTGGCCGAAACGGCGCCCCGCTTTTGGCAGATTGCAAACGCGTCATGACGCACTGCAACGCGGGATCGCTGGCGACTTCCATGTGGGGCACGGCTTTGGCGCCGATGTACCACCTGCACGAGGCCGGTCACACGCTGGAGGTGTTCGCCGACGAAACACGCCCTCTGCTCCAAGGAGCTCGTTTGACAGCCTGGGAGCTTCATCAGGCTGGGATTCCAGTGACCGTATGCACGGATTCTATGTCCGGCAGCCTGATGCGGCAGGGCCGAGTCGACGCCGTCATCGTGGGAGCTGACCGAATTGCCGCCAACGGGGACGTCGCGAACAAGATCGGCACTTACCCCCTGGCGGTGCTGGCGAAGTACCACGACATCCCGTTCTACGTCGCTGCTCCAACGAACACGTTCGACGCCGAGCTCGAATCGGGTGATCTGATTCCGATCGAGCAGCGGAACGGCGACGAGGTCTCGTACCCCTGCGGAACCGACGCACCTCGGCAAACTCCCGAGGGGGTGGCGGTTGTGAACCCCGCTTTCGACGTCGCACCAGCTGAATTGATCACCGCGTTGATCACGGAAAAAGGCGTGATTCCCGAGCCCAACACCGAAAAAGTCCTGGCTCATTTGGGTGCGTGACCAAACGTGTCACACCACGAGCTGATACTACTTGTGTTGGCGAGAGAAACAGTTGTCTCAGGGTGAGACGGCCTCTCGTTTTGAAATGAGTTCGGCACGATAGCTGCCAAGTGGTCTGTTATCGATCCGAAACAACCCCGAACTCAAATCGATTCTCAAATGCAGTTGAAAACGGTTAACAATGCGTTTTCTGAGCATTTGCAACAGTTTTGTAATGATTTGGAAGTTTAGGTGAACCTTATGGCGCAGTTCTTGCTCCTTAAAGTTTCTCCGTGAGGGCGTCGTCTTCACGTTGCAAAATGATTCGAGATAGACCCTCCCTCCCCTGAGACGTTCCTCTCGATCAACCGACACTTGAAACGATTTTCAAAACGCATAAGCATCCCGCAGGGAAAGGATTCAGAAATGTTGGTACTCAGTCGAAAAGAAGGCGAAAAATTGGTCATCGGTGACAACATCGTGATCACCGTCAACCGAATCGCTGGCAATCGCGTTGCCATTGGCATCGAAGCTCCTCGCGAAGTTTCCATCGTGCGAGGCGAATTGGACGAACGCGACAGCGTTGCACGAGCCAGCAAAGACAAAGCGGGTGCTCCTAACTCGGCGATGCTCGAACATGACATTGCCGTCGCCGGACAAGCCGAACGTTGATTGCCGCTCTCTCACACTGAGTCCCGTCCTTCCCTCGTTCTTCAGCGCATGGATCCATTTCCATGACATCTGAGCCCGAGCCAGTCGGATAATAAGCTCGTGCTGCCGGACCCGAGGCTGAACCAGCCTTCGCGTTGATCTGATGCGACACGAAAGTTGTGCGTTCTGGGACCAGTGTGAACATGCGGTTGGTGCAAAATCGACCACCGCGTGAGATCTTTTGCTCGTAGTCATTCAAAGTTTTGCAAATTTTGCCGCAGCTGTTCGCGCTCGCGCCACTTTTGCTAGCAACCCTCGACGAGTTGCAATCGCCGAATAGCAGGATGCCTCCCATGATGCGTCCAGCGTCCACAATTGATTCCGCCAAATCTCAGGCGGGATAGGGACTGATCCGACTGATCGTCAAGTTGCCCGAAAAGCAGCGTTCGACATCGGTTCCGGATGATCTGGGCCGACCATGAAAGTCCGACTGAATTTGTATTGGTTGCTGATTCACCAGGGACGGTCTTGAGCTCGCATCCGTCGCAGATTGAGAACTGGAACCGATCTCGGTCTGCTTCTTCAGCGATCCAGCCCGCTGCATCGGTTTTCGCTCCACGTCGCAATCGAACATCGGCGGCAGGTCCGTGTCAGGATCGATTGCTGGCAAATTGACGTTCCACAACTGTCCCGGTCGATGGTCACGTTCATCTTCTGAGAGTTCGTGATTGCCACCACCGGTCGAAGAGGTGTCACGGATGAACGAATCCAAAACTGGCTTGAGCCAACGGCCCGTGTGATCCCAAGTCTTCGGCACATCGGGATGTCGGTAGTGCGAGACCGCCATGCTGTGAACGCCATGCAAAGCCGCTTCGCGGGCCGCCGCGAATGTTCCGCTGACCAGCAAATCGACTCCCACGTTCGCACCCGCATTGATCCCTGAAAAAACCAGCGAAGCGTTGGGACACAACACGGTCATGGCCGACCGAACACAATCGACCGGTGTTCCGTCAACAGCGAACCATCCGGCTTGTGTTTCCGTGACGGAGAGATCTCGAGTGGTCGTGACACTGTGCCCACACTCGCTGCGACCTCGATCTGGCGCGACCACCGTGATGTCATAACGGTGGGTGTTCCCGGTCGAAAGAATCCAATCGGAAATGGCACGATGCATCGCCAGCAATCCTGGTGCATCAATCCCATCATCGTTGGTCAACAGAATCGCGTTGCGTTGCATCAGCGGGTCAGAGTCTTTGCCAAACGTGAGCTTCGGGGACGTTGTCTTCAGCGAGGTTTGCGCCGGATCAACGCTTGTGTCGCTGACACCAACGAAGGCATTTCGCTGGGACGAGGATCAGGGGGAATTTGCACGAAGTAATTTGCATCGATTCCCATCACTTCTCGGCGTGTGGCCGATCGGCGTGGGTCTTCGTCCAGGAACAGCGACGCCATTTCAAAGTCGCGATCCCAGAGAATTTGATCCGCCAAAGTTTCGATCAATTCATCCCACGCGATTGTGTCGAGCGAATGCAGATCGGGAACGCGAAATTCCGTCGGCATCACTTCGTCTACCTGAATGACTTCTTCATTCTTTCGTTCCGTCCCCAGCAAATCATCGCGGACCAAACAATCGATCGCCGCATCACGAATCAGTTGTCGCCAATAAACGTTGTCAACGTCCAGCGACAGATCTAACTCCATTTCCACGTGATGGTGTAGTTCCGCGAAGAGAGCTGCCACGGTTGCTTCGGCGATCGCGCTGAGCGGCATGCCTTCTGGCGTGGGTTCCAGCAAGTGCTGCGCGACATCGTGCAGCAAAGCGATTTGTTGTTCGCTATGCAGATTGTCGAATAGTTCGATCCCGGTGTCGCAGGACCAATCGGCTTCCGGTTGCCAATCTTCATCAAACTGCATCAACAAGTCTTCGAGCAGCGACTCGATCAATCGCTGCATCAATTCCGCTTCGGCACCTTCGAGCGTGCGATCGCCTTGGCTGGTGTGCCACATGGTCGTACCGATTGATGGTGTGATGGAACGGCATCTACGAAAAAAGGCCACCGATCTGACTCGGTGGCCTCAGCATACTTCACAGCGTCACCGCCGGGCTAGCCGACGGCGCTTCCACAACACGGATTCCCCGTTTCCTCATTCTTCAATTGAGGGCGAGTCATTCTCAGCCAACCATTCGATCCGCGCCGCGGCGGGTTGGTCTCGTGCGCCCAGCTTTTTCAGCATTTGCAGCGGCATCTGCAAATTGATGCACATGCACATCCATTTGAGGGAATGGGATACCGATTTCGGCTGCATCCAGTTGCGTTTTGATCTCGCCGGTCAATGCTTCTGTCATTGGCCAAAAATTTGAACTGGCGACCCACATGCGGACTTTCCAATTCACTGCACTGTCGCCCAAACCAGCCAGCACGACTGCGCTGCCACGGTTTTCGCCTTGGATCACATTGGCCGCCAACTGATCAATCGCTTTTTGAAGTGCGGCGCGAGTGGTCTGCAAGTCGGCGGTGTAGTCCACACCGACGGGGACTTCGATGCGGCGATGTTGGTGGTGACTGATGTTTTCAATGGTGCCGCCCGCGATCGAACTGTTGGGAACGATGATGCGTCGATTGTCAGGAGTGTCCAAGGTCGTCGTGAACAAATCAATCTCGTCGACCTTGCCCGTCACGCCAGCCGCGTTGACAACGTCACCGACTTTGAACGGACGAAACACCAACATCAACACGCCGGATGCGAAGTTGCTGAGCGTACCTTGAAACGCCAAACCAACTGCGAAGCCGGCAGCGGCCAGCATCGCGGCCAATCCACCCAGCGGTGCGCCCAACTTCGTCAGAACAGCTCCGACAACGGCAAACATGATCGAGTAGAAAACCATCTTGCCGACAAACTTGCCAAGCGTTTCATCCACGCGTCGACAAACAGGTCGACTGATGACTCGCATCAAATACTTGGCAACCAAGTACCCGATGAAGATGACAAACAAACCCAGGCCCGCCGAAAGAAGCGCGGGTGCCAAGTGTGTAGTGGCGTAATCGGTCAAGCCATCGAAGTTGCCTTCGGTCATCTGAGTGACCAAGTCCGACGTTGCATCCGCAAAACTTGTTTGTGGCATGTCGGTCGCTCCCAAGTTCATCTCGGGGGTAACGGCGGATAGCGAGGTATTGGTTTCAGTCATAGCGAATCACGACAGCGCATGGAGCGGAAAAGGAGACACGTTCTGCAGAACGTCGATACCTCATTCCAGCGAGGGGATTCAAGATCGATGCACACCCGTTTCGTATTCTTAGACGGTTGTATTCCTCGCCCAAACCGATTCACGCAGAACGGTTTGCATCGGCAAACGCAAGTAAGCATCGCGAGCCGGCCGATTCGTTCGATCCACAGCCAGAATCATTCGCGAAGCGGATTCATCACGACAACACCGCAGCGCCAACGAAAGGATGTCACGTGAAAAACCGCGGCCGCGAGCATCGGGCACCACGCCCATGTAGACGACTTCCAAAACTGAAGCGGAGTCACCGCCGTGCCGCGCCATCAACAAGCACCCAATCGGTTCGTCGCCCGGACGTTCGGACAACATGAACCACAGATCCGGTGCGTAGGTGGGAACGACTTGGTAACCATCCATGATCTGCGCGGCGGTCCGAAACTGCTCCAAATTGGGACAGTCCATCGACCCGTGATAAGTCCGCTGGACCAAGCCTCGAATCATCCGCATTTGTTCCTCGTCATTGACGTCGACCGGGTGAACATGCAGCTTCGTCGGGGTATCCAATGAGTCGAACGAATTCGAATCGGTGAGGTCGAGTGCGAGATACTCCAGGTCGCCGACTTTGGAAAACCCCATCCACTCGGGCCACGCACTCGGCGAATTCATGGACTTGGCTGAGTCGGTCTTTTCTTGGGAGGAATCCTCTGAGGCGGCTGGGTCTGACTCACTGTGTTCCGGCGGCCAGGAAGTCGCCCACTGCAGAAAATCGATGCCCCGCTGCCGGCAAATCTGACCAAGTGTCCGGCCGAGCCCATCGGCCAACTGCGAATTCCGAGATTCGCGTTCGTTTGACCAATCAGGTTGCTCACCCGCGAGAGCGATTGGACCAGCGTGCAGCACCGTCGCCATATCGCTGTCAGGCGTGCCCAGAACGATGGCGATCGCGTCGGAGGCCTCGCTGACCAGCAAAATCAGGTCGTCGGTGACTTGGCGTGAGATTGCCGATCGAATTTGGTCGGCGACCATCACCGCCCGATCCGGCGAGATCTGAGCCAGTGCCGATGGCAGCAGAGCGGGCAGCTCCACCAGAGAAAACGGGCGAAAAAGCGGTTCATGTTCCGAGGCGTCGCCAGGGTTGGCCGCCTGAGTGCCGTTGCCAGCCTGGTCAAACCCGAATTGGTTGGCGTTCCCCATCATTCTCTCTATGATCGTTTGACCGCATCCTTCCGAGCACGCTCCCACCCGCTGGGGAGCACATCTCCGAACGAACCTTCAGTCCTAAAATTGAGATAAAAATGCTTCGATCACGTCGACGCTCGAACTGGATTCGCTGGGCCGTTTGCCTGTTGATGGTGTCGTGCATTCATGCGATTGATGCTTCGGATGCGTCGGCTCAACGTCTGATAGAACGTCTGCGAACTCGCATTCAGACTCCGCCGCCGTCGCCGCTTCAACAACCACCGTACCAGAATCCCGCCGCTTCCAACCGCGCCAATTCAGCACGAACTCGAACGCTGGCGACACCGTTCCAAAGAAATAATTCGTCCGCCGATCGCCGCGCACCAACGACACAACGCACCGCACCAGCGGACCAGCGCCGTGCAGCCGCACGGAACAGCCAACCCGCTGTGACGGGACGCAGCGGTGAAATCGCATCGGATGACATCGAGTTCGGAATGCGAGTTTCACCCGCGGTCGTCGGCAGTTACCAAGGCCTGCGTGTCGATGGCTTCTCGCCCGAATCGCGAGCCGATGAAGCCGGCGTCCGTCCCGGTGACTTGATCGTATCGATCGGCAATTCGCGAACACGAACTCTCGATGAAGCCATCTCGGCACTGAATGACATTCGCTCCACTCCGGGGCAGGAACCTGCCGTCGCCATGCAATTGTTCCGAGGCGGACGTTTGTATCGCGGAAACGTGCCGGCAATTGCGACGGCGCGTGTCGCCGCCAAGCCACCCATCTCACTCCCCAATGCTGGCCGAAGCGTTTTGGACGATTTCGATTCAGAAAGAAATCGTCCGTCGGACAACGAGTTGCCCGCACCGCAGCTTCGAGCACCGGCGACCGAAAACCTGTCCCCACCGACTAGCAACGCGGGTCCCACGCTCGCTCGTTCACGCGGATCGCTGGGGATCGAAGTTCGTGACGCGACACCTCAGCGTGGTGTGTTGATTGTGTCCGTTCCCGACGACACCGCGGGCAAAGTCGCGGGTCTCGCGACGGGAGATCGAATCGTCTCGGCCTCCGGTCGTCTCATTCGCGGAACCGATGACTTGCTACGTGAGATCTCGGTTCTTCAACCAGGCGACGAAATCGAATTCGGTTTGATTCGCGGCGACACAATGCTTCAAAAGCAAATCGAGATGGGCGGTCCCGGTGGCCAGCCCACACGATCCGCCATCGCGAACATGGAATCGGCAGCAGCCAACGCGAACGCAGAATCAACCGACACCGGTGAAGCAAACTCGGGCGGCTTCCTCGGCGGAATGGGATCGATGTTTGGCAAGATGCTCGGGGGCAACACGCCCAATTCACAGACTCCGGCCAGCGAAGAACTGCCGCCACCAAACGCTGAACCCAGCGCGACGTTTACTCTGCCAGCCCCCACTGAATCGCTGCCGTCGCCCAAACCAGCCGCGGAACCTTCCACCACAGCCGATCCGTTGGCGTTGCCAAGTGATTCCGTCGAACCAAACGTTGAAAGTCTTCCTCCCGCAAAGCCGGCTCCCGCTTCTGAACCAGACTCCTTGCCCGCCGAAGCCAAGCCGCCAACGGTGGAAGAATTGCAACGCGAAATTCAACGCTTGAAGCAACAGTTGCAAGCGAAGGAATGACGTCGACGCTTAAGCCCGCGTTCGCAGACAAACGTAGACCGCGGCGGCAATGAAGTCCGCCGTCGTTCCTGGATTGAATAGGTGACCTTCACTTCGCAAGTGAGCATCGAACTCCGCGATCGAACCGAAGTCGCCGTTGCTTGCGAACGCATTCAGGCATTGCTTGGCTCGATCACGAATTTCCTGCTCGGTATCACGCCCGTTTTTACGAGCAATCAAAGAGTCGCCACGGTCGGCCAGCAATCGCAAATGCGCCAGGGCAATTCCCGATAGCAAATCGCCGGTTTCGCCAACGGATGCTTCCACGGCAGGCACGACTTCCGCAAAGAAGCTTTCAAATCCGCCCGCGTATTCAGCCGCGATCAAATCGCGATCTTTCGCGTCTCGCATCCCCGCCATCACATCAAACGACTCGGACGATGCAAGAACATCCAGCGATGGATCTCCGGGTTGATAGTCCCCGTCCATTCCACCCGCCGACGCTTTCGAAATCGCTCGGCCTATTCGGTGACTCTGCTCGTCGGAAAGAGTCGACAAGACATTCGCCGTCGCTTCACGCCATCGATCCAGCGTCCAAGCAGCATCTGCCGGTCGTTGCGTTTCCTCCGCCAACACGATCGGTCCCAATAACAACGCGATGCCCAAGTTGACATTCGTATTCGTTGTCACTCGCGTTTGTCGGATCACCGACTCAATGCGATCACCCAAACCCATCGGTGTGGCGGTCAGTCCACTCGCGACAATTTCTGCGGAAGCCACGAAGTCGGCAAAGCAAAGATCATTGAACTTCGCGACCGGATGAACGTTGCCTGCTTTCGGTGCAGTGGCCTCCAACACACAAGCGTACTGGATCGCATCCACGGGACCGCCAACTGTTTTTGCGATCCATTGCCATGGGTCATGCCGCACCGATGCGTTCCTTGACGCGGCTTAGCAATGAGTCAATCGCTTGCAACGTTTCTTCAGGCGAATCTTCGATCACATAGTGACCGGTCGTGGCCAGTTCCGTGACTTCCGCGTCGGGCCAGACCGCTTCGAAGCGTCGCAAACATTCCGGCCGGAAGCACCAATCCTTCATTCCCCAAATCAGCGAGATCGGCAGCGAAGCCAGGTCCGGTAAATCGGACTCTAACTGACGAAGCGTCTTCATCGTCGGATGCGAATCGCTCAAAGGGATGTCGCGAACGAACCGATCAATCGCGACTCGGTTTTTCCAATTGTCATAAGGAGCCAACAACCCCGCCGCGACGTCGGGTTTCATCTTCGTCCGCGACATCGCCATCGTGACCGCGGCCCGAGCGAACAGGTTCAAACCGCGAACGGCCGGGGTGCCCAACACCGGCATTCGGCAGGCGGCGATTCGCTGCGGCATGTAAGGCGGTGGAAACGCAGCCGTGTTCAGCAACCCAATCCCAGCCAAACGTTCTCGGCGAGCATGCATGGCTGACAAACCAATCGCTCCACCCCAATCGTGAGCGATCAGGATCACGTTCTTCAGATCCAACTCGTCGACCAAGCGAATCAAGTTGTCCCGATGCGCTGCCATCGTGTACGGGAACTCGTCCGTCGACGGTTTGTCGCTACGACCGCAGCCAATGTGATCGACCGCGATCACACGTTGTTGGTTTCCATACCGCTCGACGATCCGGCGATAATAAAAACTCCACGTCGGATTGCCATGCACACAAACAAACGTCGGCTGGTCGCTTTGTTTTTCGACTTCGGAACCAGCAAACTTGGCGTCAGCCGCCGTGTCGATGTAGCGCAGGGTGTGACCGTCGATGGAAAATTCCGACGACGGGTGGGGAAACAGATCGCTAGCAAGATTCGTCATAGCGAGCAGTTTCGACGATCCGCGGCAGTTTGACGAGAGGCGGCAAATCAAATCTCGTTCGCCGATGACTCCCCAGCCAACTGCGATTCAGCGGCCAATCCGCCGATGGATCACGGACCTGCGATCTCCGCCCGCTCAGCCCAGAATTTACGGGCCGCCCGAACGTAGGGCACAAATTTCTTCAGCTGGTCCGGTGGCAACTTCGCCAAACGCTGTTCCGTTTCGCCCAGCCACTCTTTGAAGAACGCGACGCTGCGGGCTGTGATTCGTGGTTGCCCGCCGACTTCGAAGTACCAGGGCGACGAGATCACCGCCCGATAGTGGTCCTCATGCAACGTCACCACTCGAACGGCCGCCCAGCCCGATTCCTTGATTTTCAACGGAGGAATCCGGCCACCAGCTTTCGCGAATTCGTCCAGCTTGGCTCCATAGTGCAACCGACCGTTGTGAATGACCTCGAGGTACTCGACCGGGTCACGGACATTCAAAATCACTTCGGCGGTCAGCTCCACCGCTTGATCTTCGCCGACCGCTGCCGAATTGATCTCGAACACATGGCCTGGCAAACGGCCGTCCAGATTGGTCCGCATCAACGGACCATTGGTGGCGAAACTGCAACCTTCCCAAGCCGCGTCCCACCAATCGCCCATTGTCGAAACCGCGACCGCTTCTTCTCGCGAATCAAATGAGGAAGCCTGCAAACGGCCAGCAACATACAACCGGTTGTACCCCACCGGCGAATTGCCAGGGTCATCGCCCGAGCCAGCCATTGGTGCGAGTCGAAAACCGGCCTCCAACAATTGCCAGTGGATCTGCTCAGCGTCCCGTCCGAGCTGAGTCGCATCGTTTCGATTGGCCGGCTGTAACATGCGACCTTCTGGTACACGTGTCACGGATTCGTTCAGTTGCAACCAATCGCCGAGCACGAACACACCATCGATTCTCTCGCTCGCCAACCAAACCGGCAGCAACCAAGCGAACGGATTTTCGATCGCAACTCGCGACGAAGAATCAGCCGGCAAACTTGCCAACCAACCCAACGATGCCAGCTCTTGCGATGCGAAGTCTTTCGAAGAAACGGGATTCCAATCGGAATCGGCCAACTCGCGGTAAAACGCCAGTCCACCGACACAGTCGACGTTTGAATTGATCCACAACGGCGTCGTCGGCCAACCCTCCGGAGTTTGGATTGGCTCGTCTTCCCCAAACAAGTTCTTTGCATTCCGACGTGGAATTGGTTTCTCCGTTCCGCGACCGACAACCTCGGGATCGCGGATCACCGAGGCCGCGTGCAGATCCTCCGCCGTCATTCGCATCGGCAAACTTTCAGGCGAACGGGGCACCAAACAATCACCGCTCGTCCAACCTTCCGGTCGCATCCGAACCATTCGCGGAAGCGCGAGTTGGTGCTCGTCCTCGCTGCCTCGCTGAACATCAAACGTGCCTCGAAGGACTCGCGACTCAGGACCTCGTGTCAGCTTGAATTCGTACGCTCCATCCTGCAGAGACAATTCGGCAACTTCGTCCAGCACAAACCCGGGACCCGACGACAGAAATCGTCGCGGAGCCACCGAAACGGACTTCGGTCGCGAAGTTCGCCGCGTCGTGACGGGCAACTGGCGAGTCAATTCCATCCGTGCGATGGTCGGTTCGCCCGTCGACTCCTCCACGACTCGCAGCGTCAGATCGCCGTCGGCCCAAATTGCTGTGTCTGAGCCAAAACCGCACAAAACTAGGGTCAAAAGGGCACAAATCGACTTCAACCCATTCCCCCATCGGTCTGTGGTTCGGTGTTTGCTATGGTGAATCCACAAAAGACTGTTCCTGTCAAAATGACACAATTGCCTTCCAAATCATTGACACGCTGTGGCTGAAGATCTGTATCAAACGCTGGGAGTTTCTCGCGACGCCGAGAAGGCTGAGCTGACCAAAGCCTATCGCAAATTGGCCCGGAAGTACCATCCGGACATGAACCCCGATAACCCTGACGCGCAAGAAAAATTCAAACGCGTTCAGGAAGCCTACGAAGTCCTCAACGACGAACAAAAACGAGCGGCCTACGATCGCTACGGATCCGACTTCGAAAAAATTCGCGGCGGTTGGAATCCTGGTGCCGGCGGTGGCGGCGGATCAGCGGGCCCATCGTTTGACGGTTTGGATTTGGAACAAATCTTCGGCGCCGCCGGTCGTGGTGGCGGAGGAGGAGGACAACCTGGATTCGAGAACGGATTCAATGACTTCTTCGAACAGATTCTCGGCGGGGGCGCACGCGGCGGCGGCCAGGGGTCACCGTTTGGTGGTGGTCAACGATCCGCACCGCCACAACGCGGTCAAAACATTCGTCACGAGCTGTCTGTCACGTTTCGCACCGCGGTGCTGGGTGACAAAGTCGAGTTCTATCTCGCTCGCGGTGGCAAACAAGAGAAGCTATCGGTGACGATTCCGCCCGGCGTCAATTCGGGCAGCAAGATCCGATTGCGCGAACAGGGCCATCCCGGTTCCGGTGGCGCTGGCGATTTGATTTTGGTCATTCAGGTCGATGACCATCCATTCTACAAACGCAACGGCAACCACTTGGAACTCAAACTCCCGATCACCATCGCGGAAGCCGTTTCGGGTGCCAAAGTCGATGTGCCAACTCCCGCGGGAACGATCACACTCTCGGTGCCCGCCGGCAGTTCCAGCGGCAAACGTTTGCGACTGAAGGGGCAGGGCGTTCGCAATCCAAAGGGAACCGACGGCGATCTAATCGTTGAGCTGCAGATCCAATTGCCTGAATCGATCGACGAAGAATCCACGAAACTGATCGAGCAATTTGACGAGGCCAACCCCATGCAGCCACGTGAATCGCTGAAGTTCTGACCGGTCTCGATCACTTCGGTGCGGACGCTGCTTCCAATTGGGATTCGTGCATCATCACCGCCATGATGATGTGACGGTCAGACAGAGTGTTCAGAGGCACCCGATGCAGGATGCCTTTGCTGTCTTCCAGTTCCACCGTTTCGCGATCGATGATGCGGTTGATTTTGGCCTTCAAATGATGCTTGCCATCGCGATCGGTCCATGTCGCCCAGCTATTGCCAGGAATGCCCTCTTGAGCTCGGCGGCGTTGATTTCCAACGGGTCCCGTTTCAACTGGCGCCAAATCAGGATTTGGGTTCGGCAACACTTCTCTAGAAGCTCGAGTTCCCAGCGCCCCCCACACCCCGTACGGGCTTTGAGATCCTGGAAGAGCATAGTCCTCACCGGTGGAAACTCCCGGCTGCGTGCTGTCTCCGCAATCAATGCTGTCACTGATATAGACAACGCGACCGTCCAGCATCAAAGCATGCACACCATCGACGTGTCGACTGGACGCCGATGCGGTCGGATCTTCCATCCCCAAATCCGACAAACAAGTCGGTGAATTGGGTGGCAACACCGTTTGAAATCCACTGATCGCCAGGGCACCATCGGCCCAACGAGATCCCCGACGGACGTTCCACCAATCCGCATGTTCACCATCATGTGCTTCCAAGCACAGCGAAGGGTTCAAGCTCAGACCTTTGATCCCCTGGGCTATGTGAGACTCTTTCGCGTCATTCTCGCCTGGAGTGATCGTTTCGGACATCGCAATCGTATTGGATAGCCCGTCCAAGAAATCACGAAACTTCATCTGCTGATTCCCGCAGAATGCACCCCGCATACCAGCTCGCACTCGTCTTACGACATCGGCATCGTTGACGTCGATCATCTCACCCATCAAGTAGGTTCCATCGCCGTAGCAAAACACATAGTTGCACAACGTTGTTGAACCAATCATGCCGCGCGGAAGCTCGGGCATCGCCAGAGTCGTCACCACAATCGGTTCTCTTTCCGGCACCTCTACTTGTTTTTTCGTATCGTCGGGGCACCGCAAAGTCGAAAATACCGACAACCATGGCGTGTATTCTGCGGAATCGTACCAGGGCGCCGGTCCCATCGCCGGAAACTGTTTTCCTGTCTTAGGGGACACATACGGATTCGCGATCTTCTCCCACAGTGCCTGTTCATCCAGAAACGGTGTCAGAGCGACGGTCGGACCGAGTCGACCTTGATTGGATGTGTCATCTTCCCCGCCAACCGTCCCGCCCAACCCTGGCGGCAATTGTCTGAAGGCGGCGTGATAGTTGTGCATCGCCAATCCCAAAGTCTTCAGGTTGGTCGCGCAATGGAAGCTTCTAGCGGCGGCGCGCTGTCGCAAAACCGCCGGCAACAACAAACTGAATCCGACCGACGCCACCACACCGACGATGATCAGATCTGTGAGAGTGAGCTTTGACTTCATCGGAGAACTCCAAAGGAAAAGGCGGCGGCATCCGCACGGGGATGACTAAGTTTCAAGCTTGGCATCGTCGTTGCGGCTCACTCAATTCGGGCCAAAAGGATCGCCTTCGATCATCATCGCGCGCATGAACTGAATGGGTTGCGGTCCACCGCGTTAATTCATTTGTCCGTCGATGACTAGCTTCCAATGGCCTTCCGAAAAATCGAATTGGAAGCCGCGATTGGAGCCTTTGCCATTCGTTAAAGACTTCTGCAATTTGCCCAGAACCTCCGGCGAGGCCGTGCTAACGAGAGCAAGTGCTTGATCGTAACGGGTAATCAGTGCGTCTCGCTGTGATTTCAAGATTCTCGCCAACATCGCGATGGTTGAAGGATTCTCCTTCTGCTGATCATCCTCGAATGCAATCCACTGGCGAGCGAAGGTTTCGAACTGTTTGTCTTCCAACAAATCAAGCTGCGCCGACAAATGTTCCGCCAACAATCGCATCTTATCCTGCATGCGTTGCCGCTGAGTTGTCACCGCTCGGTAGGCATCCTGGCTGCTGAATTTTGACAACCCCAACCGTCGAATGTCACCTCGTTCGGACATCAGAACCAAAACCCCTTTGTCCGTCAGATCGATTTGCCGAGCTTGAATCTTCCCGGTGCCTTTTGCCGCATGCCACGTTTCCAGTTCGAACTCGGCAAACTCTACCAATTCCTTTTCCGTAAACGTGTCCACGGGTTCCGATAGCTCGCTGGGATCAAATCGGTCCTGCGCCGCACGCGTTCCCATCGCTCCCCAAACTCCAAACGGACTGGGGCTTCCTGGAGGAAGCGTTTTGCCATTGTCCAAGTGTCCTTCGGCAACGGTCGAAGACTTTTGATCGCCCGCATCGATCGAACTGCTCGCGAATCGAATGGCTCCATCTGCCATCAACACGTGAGCTCCCTCGCCGTGCAGACTGGACGCCGACATCACGCCCTCGAGTTCACCTTTCTCCGATGTTGCCGAGTGAGAATTGGGTGGCAGAATGGTTTGAACACCCATCGATAACAACGATCCGTCGGCCCAACACGCACCGCGTCCCTCGGGCCAGTACTTGGTTTGATCGTCTTCGTGAGCATCGATGCAAACCGCCGGTCGCTCGATCAGTCCGGGGATGTTTTTGGCGACTCTCACGCCGCCGATTCGAGCCTCGCTCATCAGCAACGTATTGGACAACCCATCCAGCACATCGCGAAAACGAAAGACCATTTGATAGCCAAACACCCCTCTGAGAGCACCCGGCGTTCGACCATAAGGTGGCATTTCTTCTAGCGGAGATGCCCCCACATTCATCACCGCGTCGCCATAGTTGATGGTGTAACTGGCAACCGTCGGAAAATCCTTTGCGGTTGGATCGGCGGGACAAACCAACACCTCGGGCCGTTCGTTCCAAGGTGTGTACTTCTCGGGATCAAACCATGGAACCGGGCCCATCGCAGGGAAGACCTCCCCATTGGCTCGCAATGGGTTGGCAATTTTTTCCCACAACGGTTGTTGTTCAAAGAATGGAGTCAAACCCACCAGCGGACTCAAACGATTCGCGTTGCCCAATGTCGGCTCATCCGCACTTCCGGAGGATGTCCCGCCGCATCCCATCGGCATCACTCGATAGGCCGAACGATAATTGTGCAGTGCCAGACCCAACTGCTTGAAATTCATCTCACACGTCGACCTCCTCGCGTTTTGCCGCATACGAGGGACAAAACCAGCCAACAACACCAAACCCACCATCGATGCCACGCAAATCGCAACGACATCAACCATTTTCGTGGAGTGACTCTTTCTCATGACTTCATCCCGACCTAAAAAGAAATCCGAGCAAGACGTTCGTGTTGGAAACGCTACGATCCCAAACGGAACACGCCTATCTATCTACAAACGTGAAGACCATTCACCTCGATCGATTACATCACTAATGAACATTTGCTGGGCCACCAAGATCGACTCATGCAGTTGCTCCGCAGTCACCGAGCCGGCTTTGTTGGACACATCCAACGTACCGGTTGCATCACTTAAAAACTCGACCTGGTACCCGCGGTGAAAGGCTTGTCGAGCCGTTGTGTCGCAACAAACTTGCGTCATGTAGCCCGCGATACTGACCGTGTCGATGTCGTTGGATTTCAAGAAATCCTCGAGGTCAGTGTTGGTAAACGAACCCGGCAAAGCCTTGTCAATCAAAGCGTCTCGGTGCCGAGACTCCACCTCCGGATGCAATTGCCACATCTCGCTGCCTTTGCAAAAAACGGGCGAGTCCGGATCGGGTTGGTGATGTCGAATCACCGCTGTCGGTACCTTGGCATCCCGGGCCTGATCCATGACTTCCAAGATCGATTCCAAATGTCCGACGGGATGTCGAATGGGGAACGCGCCATCGAAGTATTCACGCTGGACATCGATCACCAACAAAGCTCGCTTCATTCGTCTGCCTTTGAGAAACCAGAAAAGGGGGAGTGCGAATACACCCTGAGGATGATCATGGCACTTCAGACGCTCGAATGCAAACTTTCGCGTTTCGCGAATCTGACTTCAGGGGCGAATCTGCAAATTCAACAGATCCTCTCGCAGTTTGCCCTCAGTCAGTTGCGGGTCTTTCATCAGGTCGCCGTACTGCAACATCGATCGCGCCAACCTCGCGGCGACCGTTTGGTTCTCTGGTCTGCCAATGTGATTCTCGGTTTCGTGTGGGTCCTTTTCCAAATCAAACAGCCAAGGTCGATCGCTCGCCGAAACAATCAGCTTGTAGCGATCCGTCACCGCCGCGACCCAAGCCGCCTTGCTCGAAGCAGCTCGCAGAAACGTGACGCTGTTTCCAGGAAGCTCTTTGTCATCCGGTTCCGCCTTTCGAAACCATTCTGAAAGGTCGCGGCCCTGCGTTCCCTCCGGCAGTTCTTGCTGCAGCAACGACAGCAACGTGGGTGAGAAATCTACCGTGCCCATCGCTTGGTCGATTTGCAATCCCGCCGGGACGAGACTCGGCGCGGCGATGATCATCGGCACCTTTGCACTGCCCTCGTAAGGATTGCCCTTGTTCAATCTTCCGTGTTCGTAACACAGGTCGCCATGGTCCGAGGTGAACACCACCACGGTATTCTCAGTCAAATTCAGTTCACCCAAGAGATCCAAAAGCATCCCCACGTTGTCGTCAATGCAACGCACCATTCCAAAGTACTGCGTCATCAACCGAGCGTTGAACTGTTGCTCCACTTTCCGGTTGGTCGCTGGCAACCACCCCGGTTGTTCCCCCTCGAGCTGGAACGTCGTCGGTGGTCGAACGGCCATGTTCTCGAACATGGTGTCGTAGGGTTCACGAACGGTGTTGGGTCCGTGCGGATCCGGCAGCGACAAGTGATAGCAGAACGGTTCCGCCGCATGCTCCCGTACAAAATCGGCAGCTCGATCGCACAACCAATCCGTGCTGAATGTCTTCTCGTCGGCGCCGGCCAAGTTGTAGTTCGGTTGCCCCTTCTTGCTCGTCGCGGCCACGACCGGCTGACCGCCTTCGAAATCGAACTTCTTCCAGTGCCCTCGGTTGAACATGTATCGATTGTCTGAGAAACCAAACTTTCGATCGGGTCCCCACTGAGGTTTCCCGGGACCATCCAAATGCCACTTGCCCGCATAGCCGGTCGCGTACCCAGCCTGACGCAAGACTTCAGCGAACGTCACCATGTCGCCGCGAAGAGGGCGGTCGTTTTGGTAAGCGCCCGTGTTCTGCGGGTACCGCCCTGTGAAGAAAGCCGCTCGAGACGGAGTGCAAACCGGCGACGTTGCATAGAACGATGTGCAGATGGCTCCGCGCGCTGCGATGGAATCGATGTTGGGAGTTTCTACAACGGCACCTTCGC
Organism: Rhodopirellula bahusiensis; assembly: GCF_002727185.1. NCBI lineage: Bacteria > Pseudomonadati > Planctomycetota > Planctomycetia > Pirellulales > Pirellulaceae > Rhodopirellula > Rhodopirellula bahusiensis. Next base: position 18,439 of record NZ_NIZW01000022.1, on the reverse strand, counting down.
CCCAAATTTCGGCCCCTTCCATCGGCAACGTGTCGCGGTAACACCCCAAAGTACGGAAGTTGTGCTCATCGGTTTGAATGATCAACACGTTCATCAGCGGGTTCGCCGCCAATACCAAAGACGCGTCGCTCACGAGACAGCAAATGCCCAAAGTCACCGCAGCTCGGACCAAAATGATCCCTGTTGAGATTCGGGATCGCAGATTGGACGAACGGCGATTGAATGGTGAAGCGAGCATAGAAAAACCGTCTGCGATGTTCGGTGACAAAATGATGTCCCATGAGAGTAACTCGTGCGACCCAGTCAAGCGATCAACCATTGCTACTGTCATGTTTCTCAGAGACGCTAAGATAGGTGATCTGCCTTGCGGCATTCGAACCGAACGTTTCCAGGACTTTGCTCCGATCCATGCGACCTTCCTCCCAAAAATCTTCCCAATCGTTCCATTTTTTTTTGGCGGCAGCTCTGTCGACCGCAGCAGCGTTTGGATTGGTCGGATGCAATTCGGGTAGCAGCGTCAATCCAGAGCTGATTGAACGCCTGATCGCCAGCCAAGCAGACTCGCGACCAACCGATGCCGAATCGATTCGAGCATTTTGCGGCGATTGTCACGACTCACCCGACCCTGGGATCTTTGAATGGGATCACTGGGAAGAAGAAGTGGATCAAGGATTTCGTTTGTACCGCGAATCGCTTCGAGATGATTTGGTTCCGCCAGATCGCGACGCAACGCTGGCCTACTACCGCGACACTTCGCCTGAGAAATGGGACATGCCCATTCCTGAGCGTTCAATGGACATTCGTTTTGAACGACATGTCATCGATTGGCCGAGAAATCCAGCGATCAGCGCCGTGTCCAGTCTTTTGAGACTGCCGGATCGCGTTGGAAATCCAACGATTGCACTCACGGACATGTGGACAGGCACCGTCGCACAGTTTTCTGCGGAGCAACCGAGGATCGATCAAATCAACGTCGATCTGTTGGCTTCTGTCGCACACGCATCCCGCGTGGCGGAATCAGATTTGGATGGTGATGGGATAACCGATTTCTTGGTCGCCGATCTCGGAACTCACAACCCGCAAACCGAACACGAAGGCAACGTTTGGTGGCTGCGGCTGCATACCACCGGGCATTTGGCATCTGAATACGAGCGAATCCCCCTGCGACTCGCCATGTCACGCGTCGCAGACGCTCGACCGATCGATTTCGACAGCGATGGGGATCAAGACATCTTGGTCGGCGATTTTGGTTTGCACTTCGAAGGTGGATTGCATCTGGGCTTGAACCAAGGCGTCGATGCCGAAACAGGCGTCCCGCAGTTTGAGTGGCGGACACTCGACGAGCGACCTGGCATCATCACGATTGAAGTGTTGGACTTCGATGGGGATGGAGAGGAGGACTTTCTCACGCTCCTGACTCAGCACTACGAAGCGATCCAGTTCCATCGCAACCTAGGCGACGGAACATACGAGACGATCGTGCTGCATCAGGCGTCCAACCCGGCCTACGGTTCCAGCAGCATGCAAATCGTTGACTTCGATCAAGATGGTGATTGGGATGTTTTGGCGACCAATGGCGACACATTTGATGATTCATTGGCCAAGCCCTACCACGGCGTATGGTGGCTCGAAAACGAAGGGTCTTATCCGCTGAAGCGACACGATGTGGGAACCATGCCGGGTTGTTACCACGCGTCAGCTGCTGACTTCGATCACGATGGTGATTTGGACATTGCGGCCACGTCCTGGCTGGGCAACCAGGAAATCGCACGCTATCCAGCGGATTCGTTCGACGGTTTGGTTTGGTTTGAGAACGAAGGCAACACATCGGAAGATTCAACATTCAACTTCCAACGGCACACCTTGGAAATGAATCGCTGCCAAGCGGCGACCTTGGAAGTCGTGGATTGGAATGGCGATGGATATGATGATCTGTTGGTCCCGCAATCGGTTATGGCGTTTGGTGCCGTGCAACCTTTGGTCGTTTGGATCAATCAAGGAGACGCGGCGAGGGGACCTAGCAATTGAGCGTTCGCAAACGAAAAAGCCGCGTCAAAGCGAACGACTCCGCAGCGGAAGTGAAGGGCTCATCGTCGAGCTCGTGGGTCCGAAAACCAATGGCCCTCATGGTTCTTGTTTGCATTCTTGGTTTGGGAGTCGCGTTGGCCGTGCCGTCCCGATGGCACTGGTATCGCTATGAGACACACCTGCGCAATACAAACTACGCGGCGGCAACTGAATCATTGGAATCTGCCCAACGATGGTGGGCATCGACCGCCAATGTGAACTTGGCCAAGGCACGCATCTTGGCAGAGCAGGGGTATGGGGAAGAAGCAATGGCGGCGATCGTCATAGCTGAAAACTTCGGAGCTGACCCTTCGATCGCTTCCGCCATGAAATCGCGATTGAAGTGGCAAAGTGGACAACTGGATTCGCGAGCCGATCAATTCAGGGACCCAAACTTCACAACAGATGACCTGGCTGCGATCGCGATGGGGCACATCGTTCAAGGCGACTTTGACGAAGCAACCGAAATCATCGAAGCATGGCAGGAGTTGGATCCTCACGATGCATCTGCCAACGTCACCGCGTCTTTAATCTCGCAAGAATACAAAGACGCGGATCAAACCGGCAAATTGTTGAGTCATGGCGTCTTAGAAAACCCTGAGCACATCTCGGCTCGCTTTCTGCTGGCCCAGCACCATTACGCGCAGCGAAATTTCGACGCCGCCTTGGCTGGTTTCGAATCCGTCATCCAATCGCTTTCGCCGCACGTTCCATCAGGCGACCGTGTTTCGATCAACGGCGAACAACTTCATGCCTCCCGATTCATTCGTGCGTTGGTCTTGCAAGAGCAGGGACGAATCGATGAAGCCGAACTCCAGTTCAAAAGCTTGCTTACGTCGTTCGACGAAGACTTTGCAATTCGCTATTCGCTCGCCAACATGCACGCGTTGCACGGGCACGGCGATAAGATTCTGGAAACGCTGCAACCAATTCTAGATCGTTTCCCCGAAGACATCTCGCTGAACTATCTGATGGCCACTGGCGAGACCCTTCGAGGCAACGTTTCACAGGCCAATCAGTGGATCACCAAGTACTTGCAGGCCCGCCGACAACTGAACCAGCTTTTGGAAGCAGAGCGTAAGCGGGGCAATCGCCCGCCTGATCCTGAGTTCTACATGCAATTGGCGGAAGCCTACTTGCGGTTCAAATGGGACGATGCCAAACCATGGTTGGATATGGCGGCTTCGTTGCAGCCTCGATCACCTCGTGTGCGTCTTGGCTACCGAAAGTTCTTTGAGAACTCCGGCAACTTTGAACAAGCGGCCCGATACAGCAACTGACGACAATGAATCAGTCAGCGGATTTTCTTTGCAGGATCAAGGGGCGAGCCGGGACATTCGATTCTGAGAGTCGAATGGGGGTAATCGGCGGACAAGCGGTTGGACCTTCATACACGGTCCATAGTGGCTGGCCCACTTCGACGTGATCTCCAACCCGAACGTGCAAGTCCATTCCAACGCCTGGTTCCACCGGATCGGTTGTCTTGCGGCGGCCTCCGCCCATCGCAATGATCGCATCACCGATCGCGGGGCAGTCGATCGATTCGACCCACCCGGAACGCTCCGCCACAGTGGAGCTTTGTTTGCCCAGCGGCAAATGACCGGAAAGCTTGCCGCCTTGTTCGTGCACCATTCGCTCGAACCGCTCCATCGCTTCGCCGGATTCCAGTTTGCTTGCCAGCAGCTTCTCGGCCGCGTGCAAATCGCTGGACTGCTTCGTTGCCACCAACAACTCCGCCGACAATCGCAACGTCAACGCTCGCACTTCCTCCGGTCCGCCACCACGAAGCACGTCGAGTGATTCATTGACCTCGTTCGCGTTTCCGATGGCTCGTCCAAGTGGCTGATCCATGTCGGACAAAACAGGGATGGTCGGCAAGCCCGCTTCCGCGCCGACTTCTTGCAGTGAGTCCGCCAATTCGGTTGCCTGCTGGATTGTCGGCATGAAGCCCGCCGACCCGACTTTCACATCCATCACCAATGCATCCAAATTGGCTGCCAGCTTTTTGCTGAGGATGCTAGCCGTGATCAGACCGACGGATTCGACCGTGCCGGTGACATCTCGCAGGCCGTACAACCGACGGTCCGCCGGCGCAATCGACTCGGTCGCTCCCACGATGAAGCATCCCACCTCTTTCAGGACTCGGCTGGATTGATCGGTGCTCAGCTGAGTTTGGTAGCCCTCGATGGCTTCCAATTTGTCGAGTGTCCCACCGGTTCGCCCGAGGCCGCGGCCGCTGATCATCGGCACATCCACGTCGCAGCACGCGAGCAACGGAGCCAGGATCAGCGAGACTTTGTCACCCAGCCCGCCGGTGCTGTGCTTGTCGACTCGCGGCCGATCGTTGACGCGAGGCAGACGTTCACCACTGTCGACCATGCAGCGGGTCAGCTCCGCCGTTTCACGGCGATCCAAACCTTGAAAGAAGATCGCCATCGCCAAAGCCGACATTTGGTAATCCGTGACCTCGCCGCCGCAGTAGCCCTCGATCAGAAAACGCCATTGTGCGGCATCCAACACCCCTCCGTCCCGTTTGGTGCGGATCAAATTGGCGGTCAGCATCGAGCACTTGCCTTGCGAAAGACTAGGGAGGAAAAGAGAGTCAAACGGGGCGAGCACGGGCCGTGAAGGCGATGCACCAAGGCCCGGTGGAAAACCACCGTCTGACATCCTACAAACATCTGGCTTGGCTTTCGACAATTGGCCGCGATCGACTAAGCTAGGGCCCGGGTTCAACCTGAAGATTCTTTTCCTCCTTCCTCCGATTCACGGGAAATTTCGCCGATTGGGCGAACGTTTCCCGGTCACGCGAGAGCAAAACGTATGGCACACGGCGCAGCGAAACCCGTTCCCGCAGGCCCCCCCCGCGACATGTCGCCCGATGCGGTCGCGGCGCGGTTGAAAAGCAGTTTGCTGCAGGAAAAAAAGGAACTGGAAGTCGACAAGATCTTTCGGGCTCTCGTCAAACTCGAGGGTTCTGACCTTCACCTGAAAGTCGGCCAACCCCCTTTGGTGCGGGTCGGCGGTGAACTCAAACCGCTGAATCGGGGCCCCATCGAAGCCGAAGAAATGGTGCGGCTGCTGCTCCCGATGATGGACGAACGCAACCTGATCATCTTTGAAGAAGAAGGCGGGGCTGACTTTTCATATCAGTGCGAAGTCGACGACGTCCGCTGGCGATTCCGGATCAACATGCTGAAATCGCTCGGCAACATCGGTTTGGTCGCTCGTCGAATCAGCAACTTCATTCCCGATTTCCGCGGTCTGTTCCTGCCCGATTCGATCGAAAACCTGTGCCACTATGACCAAGGCATGGTGTTGCTCGCCGGGGTCACGGGTTCAGGAAAAAGTACGACGATCGGTTCGATGCTGAACTACATCAACAGCATCTACCGCAAACACATTCTGACGCTCGAAGACCCGATCGAATTTATCTTCACGGAAGACAAGTCGCTGATCAACCAACGAGAAGTCGGCCAAGATGTGGTCAACTTTTCGGTCGGTATGAAGCACGCGGTGCGGGAAGACCCCGACATCATTCTGGTCGGTGAGCTTCGTGACGAAGAAACGTTCATGACGGCGATTCACGCCGCCGAAACGGGTCACTTGGTTTTCGGAACGATCCACGCCGCGAGTGCATCAACCTGCATCGGCCGGATTCTGGACTTGTTCCCCGAAGAAATGCACGGGGCAATCCGCAGCGCCATCGCCTTCAACATGAAAGGCATCGTCGCCCAGAAACTGCTCAAGAGCATCAAGCCGGGCGTCTCGCGAGTGCCAACTTGCGAAGTGATGACATTCTCGCCGATGATTCGCAAACTGGTCCTCGAGGGCCACGACAACAAACTACCCGACGCGATTCGCATCGGTGCCGAAGACGGCATGCAAGACTTCACCATGAGTTTGAAACAATTGATCGACGACGAATTGATTGATCGGCCGACCGCCTTCGCAGTCGCACCGAACAAGGACGCGCTGAAGATGGCGCTCAAGGGCATCGACGTGAAAGCACCAGGAATTCTGTAAGTGGCCAAATCCAACGAAGAAGTACAACTCTGGCAAACCGTCGCTCCCGTTGAATTTGTTCCTCGGATCAAAGACAACAACGAACTGCAGGCGTTGCTGATCAGCACCCGCCAAGGCGCAGGCTATGCCATCGCCGGCGGCCAGATTTCGCATGCGATTTCCTCGCGAGCCACGCACATCCTGATGGACTTTTCCAAGTCCGCTTGTGCGATTCGCTATCAAATCGATGGGGCCTGGGAACAGCTTCCGCCGCTGGATCGCGAAAGCGGCGACGCGATGCTGTACGCACTGAAGCAACTGTGCCTGATGAACCCAGCCGATCGTCGCGGCAGCCAAAAAGGCGGCATGCGAGTCAAATTGGTCAAGGACAAGTACCAATTCAACGTCCAATCACAAGGCGTGCCCACGGGCGAACGTGTGATCTGCCGTCTGGAAGCCGAAGAGATGCCGTTCAAGAAATTGGGCGACCTCGGCATGCGGGACAAAATGATCGAACAGTTCAAAGAAAAACTGAACGGTTCGGGCAATATCGTCCTCATCACGGCCAAGAAAAGCGAAGGTGTTTCGACTTTCTGGAACGTCGCCATCAGCGCCGCCGACCGATTGGTCCGTGACTTCCAATCGTTCGAACCTGCGGAATCACCCGAACCCGAGATCATCAACATCTCGCCCAACTTGTTTGGTGGAGACACGGGGAAAACCGAACTCGAGATGGTCAACCGAATGGTTCTTCGCGAACCGGACGTGTTGATGTTCCCCAACCCGCCGCAGCCTGAATCACTGAAGGTTGCGTTGGAACAAGTCGTCGCGGCCGACCGACAAGTCATCCACCGGATGGCGGCCGAAAGTGCCATGCCCGCCTTGCTCACGTTCCTTGGACGATACCCTGAGTGCCGAAGCTTGATCGCTGACAACCTCGGCTGCGTGATCCATCAACGGTTGGTCCGTCGCCTGTGCGACAACTGTAAAGTCGGGTTTGAACCGCCTCCAAAGCTGCTCGCTCAACTGGGCATCCCCGCAGGTCGAGTTCCTCTGCTTTACAAGCCGTTCATTCCACCGCCGATCGAACAGCAAGTCGACGAGAACGGGCGGCCTGCGCCAATCACACCGTGCCCCGTCTGCAATTCACGAGGCTACCACGGTCGCATCGGGCTGTACGAACTGCTGACACCAGGCCCGCAACTCAAAGCAGCATTGGCCAAGTCTCAGGATGCCGGCCAGTTGACCGCAATCGCCAAATCCGAAGGTTTCCGCCCCGTCCAATCCGAAGCCGTCCTCACGGTCGCCCGCGGACTGACCAGCCTCGACGAACTCAAACGAGCCTTCGCCAAACGCTGAGAAATGGTCGCGGAGCTCACCCATTCTTTCAAAGCTTGAAAGAGACATGAGCCCCGTTCGCTCAGCCAAAACAAGCCGAGGCTTGAGCTTGACCTCGGTGGTGTCTGTGGCCGTTTCGTTCCGCGTCGGCTTTCATTGATTCCGGACGGCCTACACAGCTGGTCTTGCCGAAGTACTTTTGCCAGTCCCATACCAGGTCACGCCACATCGATGCCTCAATGCCGACCTCCGAGAGCGTTCGAGCCAGACGCTTGGGTAGCTCGGCAACTTGACCGGCGACGGACTGCGCCGCTGTCCAGTCCAGCAACCGCTTGTAGTCGCTCCAGCGAATACTGAGAAACCCACGGTCACTGCTGCGAATGCCTTTCGTGTGGACTTCCGGTTCTGCTGAAAGCGTTGTTTTGCTCAACGTCAGCGGGCTGAGCCATCCGTCGCGACGAATGCGTTTGCCCGTTGGATTGCGTCGCTTTGCCTTGCGTTTTTCCTGGAGGACTTCGACGGGCGTCTCTCGAATTTCGCGTCCGGCTTCTTCCGTGGGGATCGGTTTTAGATCAAACGCGGCTGATGGGATTCGCTCTCCTTTGGAAGCTTCGATCCGGTCGTAGGCACTGGTGTGGGGGCTGGTCTCGGGCGTGGTGGACATGGCCGCTCGAACTGGATTCAGGTCGACGTACATGCTGCACGCGAGCAAGCCTGCTTCATCGACAATTCGTTGGGATTTGAAGCGACCTTCCCAAAACCGGCCGGTGCATTCGTCTTGTTTGTTGGCCATCCGGGCAATCGGTTCGGCCAGGGCTCTCATGAACCAAGAGATGTCGGACAGGCGGCGGCGAACTTCAGCCAATCGCTCCTTATCTCGAACCAGCATCTGAACGTCGTTTTCAGTGGGTTCGGCCAAGTGTTCTTCGAGACGTCGGCCGGGGAAGACTCGCAGCCAGCGAATCGCCACCTCTTCGTTGCTCCACTGAGCACAAACATCCGGCCGATTACGGAGGATCTGATGCATGTGGTTGCTCATCACCGCGTACGAAAGAACGTCGACGGCGAACACCGACGCCAGGGCCTCCATCCGCCGTCGAATCCATTCTTTGCGAAACGAGAAATCCTTGCCGGTTGCGTGATCGACACCAGCCAAAAAGGCTCGGCGGACACATCGCTGCACGACATGCACGATCCCAACTTCACCGGAATCAAACTGTTCACATCGCTGAGGCCGCGGCATGGCTGTGCTCTCTATCTCGAATCCGACTGAAAAGACAACTGGATCCTACGCAGCGGCACTCGAGAGTCAACGTTTGGTGGGTGGCACCATCCGAGAGTCAACGTTTGGTGGGTGGCACCATCCGAGGGCAATCCGACGCCATCCAAGGTTTGGTGGGTGGCACCATCCGACGGCGTGTGTTGCGAATACAAGCGGTTCGAAGCCAAACATCCGTTGTCCAAGAACCATTAGTGTTCGATCAGCGGAGATTAGTGTTCCATTGACCGCTCCGGCGGAACACTAATCCACTCTGATTGGACACTAATCTTTGGTGTTTCGAGATGTGGGGTAGTAAAAGGCTGGAAGCCTATCCCACTTCTTTTCCTCTCGGCTATGTTGCGTGAAGAGGTTAGTCGGAAGGTCGTCGTTCCTTTTGCTTTTGCGCGCCCCGATGGGACAATGGATCAACCTATCAGTCTGACAGCCCGTATCCTCGTCCTCTTTGCAGTCGACCGATGTCTCAATCGCCAGTCTCCGATCCTTTCCAACCTCAACCTGCGTACACCGAACCCAAGAGGTCCAACACAGGCTGTATCCTGCTTGGCTTGGGCGGTGGTTGCTTGGTCGCTTTGTTGGTTTGCGGCGGTTTGATTGGAACCGGGGTCTTCGGTGTCTTCGCGATGATCAAATCGAGTGAACCGTACACCGAATCTCTCGCCAAAGCCCAATCCAACGTGGAATTGCAGACCATGATCGGAGAACCGATCGAGCCTTCGGCACTGGTCCAAGGAAACATCCAACTCAATAATGATGACGGCGACGCGGATTTGAACTATTCGGTGAGCGGACCAAACGGATCAGCGACGGTTCATGTGATCGGAACCAAAGCCGATGGAAGCTGGGACTACAGCAGAATGGACGCCACCACCGCTGACGGGACGACGATCGACTTGTTGGTCGACTAGCACTCCACTGCAGCGTGGCTTTTGGATTGAATCGTAGTGGATGACGCAAGGAATCCTCTTGCGTGATTTGTGCATCGAGGACTCGTCGCCTCGTCCACTACCTACCGCGCTCCGCAAGGCGGTGCAGGTTTTTCCTCTTGGATTGCTAGGCGTTCCATGTCACCGTCCCCTTGGAAGTGTGTATTACGAAACCGCGGCTAACGCCGATCGGCTGATGGAATTGCGGTTGGACACATAACATCGCGCGACGCTTCTCTTTGCGGAAGTCGGTGGGCTTTGAAAGATGGCGTTTTGTGATTCAGAGTCTCGGAGAGACTCTGCTACGTGTGGGAGTCTGGCTTGTCCACCTTGGCCACTAAACCAAGGTCGGCCAGGACCACGTAGGCGGCGGGGAGGGCGATCAGCACGAGGACCGTCGATGCAAGCATGCCGAAGCACACGCTGACGGCCAGCGGGATCAACACCTGGGCTTGGCGACTGGTTTCGAACAACAGCGGCATCAAGCCGGCAATCGTGGTGGCCGATGTCAGCAGGATCGCGCGGAAGCGAAGTCGGCTGGCTTGTCGTGCCGACTCGATCACGTCTGTTCCCTCCGTGCGTTCTTGTTTCAGAAACAACACCAACAGGATCGAGTCGTTCACGACCACACCCGCCAGCGACACAAATCCGAGCACGCTGGGGATCGATAGCGAGTTGCCCGTGATCAGGTGTCCCCAAATCACGCCAATCAACGCCATCGGGATCGCTGCCATCACGATCAACGGTTCGGTCCAGCTTTCAAACTGATAGCTGAGAATTGCGAACACACCGATCAAACCCAACACGAACGCTTGCAGCATCGAGTTCCCCGTTTCGGCTGACTCTTGCGATTCACCTTCGATCTGAATGCGGACATTGGGATGTTGCTCTTCAATTTCAGGGATCGCTTCGCGACGAAACAACCCCATCAGCGCCGCCGTGTTGGCCACCCGCGTGTCGACTTCACCGATCAATGTCACGGTGCGGCGACCATTCAGCCGTGCGATCCGCGACCAGCCCGTTGCGACGTCGACTTTGGCAACCGCCGACAACGGCACGCGGCTGCCATCGGCCAAGACAACATGAAAATCGGCAAAGTCAGCGAGGCTGTCTCGGTCCGACGTTTTCAATCGTGCCTCGATCTCATACGCCTCCGTGCCGACTTGGATTTCATCGGCGACCGTGCCTTGGAACGCCGCGCGAACTTGATCGGCGATCGTGGTCACATCCAACCCCAGCCCCACGGCGCCCTCATCCAAACGGATGCGATACTCTTGTTTCCCCGGCCGCAAGTCATCGGTCAGGTTGTAAACGCCTTGGTACTGGTCAAAGAACGCCAAGCCCTGTTGCGCGGCCGCTTTGGCATCGTGAAGACTGTCGCTTTGAAAGCGGATTTCGATCGGTCGACCCGCCGGGCCAAAGGCGGATTCGCCGTACGTGACACTGATCACATCGGGCAAGTTACCGACCTCTTCACGCCATGCCTGAACCACGGCGTCGATCCGCGTCGATCGATTTTCGGGGCTCAATAAATCGGCCGTGATCGTTGCCACGTGCGACCCCGATTCGAACGCGTCCGCGTTGGTCCCGAATTGAACCTGAACCGTTTCAACCAGCTCGCGACCGTCGGGTTGATCCGGCGTGAAGTGTTGATTGACTTTGTCCAGTCCCGCCGTGATCCGCTGGACAATCTTTTCAGTGCGTTCGATCGGCGTGCCTTGCGGCAACAAAATGCGGGCTTCGACGATTTCGCCTTCCGTCGTGGGAAAGCCTTGAAAGGGAACGATCCCGCTGACGACCAACGCCAACGAGGCCACGAACAAACCGGCCATGCTTCCGAGAAACAGGTAACGCCAACGGATCGCCGCATCGACGCACCGCCCCATCACCGATTCACGCAGCCAATTCAACGCGGTGTCGATCGCTCCACGCATTCGCCCGGACCTTTCCAAGCCGGAATGCCCCAGCGAGTGACCCAGGTGAGCAGGCAAGATGATGAACGCTTCGATCAAACTGACCGCCAGCACCAGGATCAACACGATCGGGATGACCTGCAGCACTTTCCCGATGAAACCGGCCAGCGACGCGAGCGGACCGAGCACACAAATCGTGGTCAGGAACGATGAAACAACACCGCCAGCGACTTCTTTGACGCCATCGACGGCGGCCTGCATCGCCGGTTTGCCGAGACTCAGATGCCTGGCGACGTTTTCAGCGATGACGATCCCGTCGTCCATCAGAATTCCAGTCGCCAGCAGCATTGCCGTCAGCGTGATCATGTTGATAGTCAGCCCAAACGTGGGCATCAAGAACAACGCGCCAAGGAATGATACCGGCAGGCTCATCACCACCCAAAACGACATTCGCAGGTTGAAGAACATCCACAGCGTGAAGAACACCAGGATGATTCCCTGCACCGCGTTCTTGAGCACCAACTGCAAACGATCGCTGATCAGCGTCGACATGTCGTTGACGACGGCGATGTTCACGTTCGGTTGACGTTCGCGTTCGGCTTCCAAGAATTCGTTGACCGCCGTGGTCACGCGGATCGCGTCTTGCGTTTTCGTCTTTTCAATCCTCAGCACGCCAGCCCGCTCGTCGCCCAGCAAGCTTTTGACTTCCTCGTCTTCGAACAAATCGACGACTTGGCCGAGGTCACGCAAGCGAAGCTCAGCTCCGCCACGCGTGCCTTTGATGATCAAGTCTTCCAGCTCCTCCGGCGTGCGACGCTGTTCAACGAAACGCAACAGGACTTCGTTGTCACGTGTTTCCAACGCACCGGCTGGAATGTCGATGCCTTGTCGTGCGATCACTCGGGCCACTTCGGACGCGGTCAGGCTGTAACGTCGCAAGGCTTCTTCGGACAGCTCGACGCGAAGTTGGCGATCGGAAAATCCGCTCAGTGCGACCAGCGATACTTGCGGCACCTGTTGCAAGCGGTCCTTCAGGTCTTCGCAGTAGATCTTCAAGTCGCCCGTCTCCATCGGGCCGTTGACCAGCAGAACCATCACCGCTTCGGTGCGTCCAAGTTGCGTGATCACGGGATCTTCGACGTCGACCGGAAACTCCGTGATCGCTTCGACTTCGGATTCGATGTCGTCTTGGAAGATCGAAATGTCGGCACCGTCCCGCATTTCGACCGTGATCACGGCAACGCCTTCCTGGGCATCGGAGCGGACTTCTTTAACGTTTTCGACGCCGTCGATCGCGTCTTCGACCCGTTGGCAAACCGCCTCTTCGACTTCCTCTGCCGTCGCGCCGCGATACAAGATTTGAATTTGGATTTCTGTTGCGGTGAACTCGGGAAAGGTCTCACGTTCGAGTTTGGGAAGCGCAAACACGCCCGCGATGATGAACAACAGCATCAACAGATTGGCCAGCGTTGGGTGGCGAGCGAACTGATCAATCATCGCTGCCTCCAACTTCTACGGGCTGCTTTCCCTTGGGATCCTTTGGGTAAGATGGACTTCCAAGTCCGTCAAGCATTTCCTGTTCGGCAGATGGACGGACTTGGAAGTCCGTCCTACGTGACTCTGAAGATGGCGTCGACGAAACAGCAACGACACCACTGGCGTCGGTGACCACTCGATCGAGCAGTTCGTCGTCGGCAACCGGATCGATCAACATCCCCTCAACGGCTGGCGCTGGATCGGAAACAATCAACTTCTCGCCTCCGGTCAGCCCGCTGCGGATGACGGCAAACTCTCCTTGCACGAACGCGACATCCACCGGCTGCTTTCTTAAACGTTGTTCGTCGTCCAACACATAAACATGACTGTCGTGAACCGTGTGTCGCGGAATGATGACTTGGTTCGGTCGAGCTTGCCCGATCAAGGTGACGCGGCAATACGTGCCCTGCAGCAACGGTGGACGGATACCGGGAATGACTTGTTCATACGGATCGTCAACACCGACCACCATGCTCAGGCTGCGAGTTTGCAGGTCCAGCGATTCACGGACTCGCATGAACCGGGCTTCCCAGCGGGCAGGGATATCCGACGATGCCATCTCGACCACGGCGCGGACGTTGAAGACATCACGCACACGCTGCATCGAAAATTCTTCTAGCGAGGCCGTTTGCGATTCGTTTTGAATCAGCCGCCGCACCTCACTCATCGGAGCCTGGGCTTCGACTTCGACCAAATCGATGTTGTAAGCCTCGAACAAGTCTTGCCCCGTGCCGACGTACTGGTCGACGTCCAGCGTGACTGTGCCGATTCGGCAGTGAAACGGAGCACGGATCTCGGTGTGCTTGAGGTCCAAGTGTGCCTGAGCCAACTGGGCTTGCTTGAGTGCCAGGTTGGCTTCTTGGCTTTGTTTCTGCGCGGGCAACAAGTTCAACGCGCTGGTCTGGTCCTGCAGGCGTTGTTGCTGGGTAAAGACAGATCGTTGCTGTGCGTCCAATTCCGATTGTGACGTGGCACTACGCGATGCCAGTTGTCGCAACCGTTCCATCTCCCGCTGAGTGACCGTCAACGCCTCGCGTTCGATCGCCAACGAGGCTTTCAAGTTTTCTTCGGTCCGCGTCAGCTCGTCGATCAACGCTTGGGCCTGTTTGATCTCGGCTTCCAATTGTGCGACCGCGTACTCGTATTCGGTCGGATCAATCCTTAGCAGCAACTGGTCTTTGTTGACGAACGATCCCGATTCCAGTTCCGGATGGACCTCGACGATTCGGCCGTCCACCTCAGCGACGGCTTGCCACGTTTGGCCGGGCGTAGCGGTGCCGTAGCCGACGACGCTTGGAACGACGTCGACCACGGGAACATCGATCACACGCAGCATTCGCGATGCTTCGTCGGCGACCTCCCGTTGCGGTTGCGGGCGGTTCCCCACGATCCAGATCGCGATGAAGATGCCCGCGACCAACGGCGGAATGAACAGTGACCGCATGCCAAATCGCTTGAGCGTTTGCAGGATCTTATTTGGAGTTTTGTCAGCCAACGCGAGTCTCCATCATTCGGGCATCCATCGTGTCGCCAAGTGCAATGGGATCGATCCGATTGGCCAGGCGGGGTGGGGTAGAAAGGTCGGGGGAACACCACGTGGGTGCAGCGAAGAGGCAGTTGTTCGGAGCCACTTGATCAGTCTTTCAATTTGTGGTTCGCGAGGTTGGATTGCATTTTCTGAAGCACCTTCTGTATCTCGGTCACCTGTGTTTTGGTGATGCCTTGCAGGGCACATTTGCGAAGCTCATCGAGCAACGGCAGGACGGTTTGCAGTTGTTGTTCGCCGCGAGCGGTCAATCCAACCATCACGATCCGAGCATCCTTGGGCGAGACACTTCGCTTGATGAATTTGCGTTCAACCAATCGGTCCAACTGCCGCTTGACGGTCGTCGGATCACGAACCATTCGCGACGCCAAATCGCTCATGCTCAGCGGCTCGCCCACATCGGCCAGCGTGACCAGGGTCTGAGTCTCTTCCGGTGTGAATGGCCAATCGGCCTGCTTGAGCACCGCGGCCATCCGGGTTCGCATCAGATAAGCGACCCGACCGATCGCGAATCCCGGCGTTGATTCGCTGTCAAAGTGCATTTGCGGCCTCCGGTGCACTTTCGGTTTCGGGCGTCGTCGCGTTTTCGAGTGGCGTGGGGCCTTGGAAAAGCGGCCGGTACCAATCGAAGTAGCAATAGATCAGCAGCGCACACGCGGCGAAGTCAGGGATCCCCACGACCAGAAATTGATGTGCAAAGAACGTCACGTACAGCAGGATGTTGAACGCGTAGGGCAGCGACATCAGCACCGCCAACGGAGCCGTTCGCGGCACGAACATCAACGCGCCAGTGACCGTCTTGAAAAAGCCGACCCAAAAGATCAGGTAGCCCGTTTGTTCCAACGCGATCATGAATCGTCCGACCTCGTCCGGCGTCTTATCCGCCGGAAAACCTCGCATGGCCAGACTCATCGTCATGATCCCGCTGCCAAACAGGAACAAAGCAAACAACAGCCGCACGACCAGCGCAAGTCGAGGCAATCGAACGCGGCGGGTTTCTGGTTGAATCACCTGAATCAGTCTCCGCAGTTGGAAGAAGGAAGCATCGGCTCGTCGCTCATCACGGTCGAGTTGCAGACAAACAGTTACCTGCACTATACAGCCATTTTTCCGCGGGTCAACTGTTTTGTTCAACCTGGACATTCCCGTGGCTCGGACGGTCAAACGAAATCGCCCAATGGAACGGCCGTGAGGCACACCCCGGTCAACGACGGCACTCCCGGTGATACCGCTCGCGAAAGGGAAAGATGAGCCACACAATTTGGATAGATGCCAGGCGGTCGGGCGGCCAACAGTGTCGGCCGATCAGACAATCGGTTTGGCTCGGCACAGGGCGAGATCAAAGGGGACGGGCGGCCTGCGCCAATCACACCGTGCCCCGTCTGCAACTCACGAGGCTACCACGGTCGCATCGGGCTGTACGAACTGCTGACACCAGGCCCGCAACTCAAAGCGGCATTGGCCTAGTCTCAAGATGCCGGCCAGTTGACCGCAATCGCCAAATCCGAAGGTTTCCGCCCCGTCCAATCTGAAACCGTCCTCACGGTCGCGCGAGGACTGACCAGCCTCGACGAACTCAAACGAGCCTTCGCCAAACGCTAGTCCGCCATTCCGGACACGTCGCCCCACATTGGCACAAGCAGTTCCCCCCTTCGCAGGCCGGATCGCAGCGGAGCGACGGATTCTGCATGACAGCACTTACCTTCGTTCCACTCAACCAGACCGGAACGTTGCTGACTAGCAGCATCGAACGATCCGTTAGCAAGAACGCTACCGCAGTTCTCTGGTGCCGTGGTATGGCTAATTTACCTCCGTCCCCTTTGATCGTTCGTCAATCGAATAACGCTACGCGTAACCGGGAACGCGCGAGAAAGTTTCTAACGGCCAGATCGCGTGGCTCGCGTTCTCCGGTTCACGCGATTGTTATTTGCCATTTTGAGCTAACACTAGAGATTCCGGAAGGATAGAGTCGTCCAGCCAGTTGTGCGTAGCCGCTAGATGCTGAATTTCGTTCGCACGCTCCATGATTGCAGCCCAGATTTCGGGCGACTCAAAATTCACCGTTGCATCATACGCAAGCGATGCGCATTCGTCGACGCAGTTCTGAGACGATTCTGCGCCTTTTAGAAGTGCAGCCCCAGCCCAACCGGTCAGTTTTGGAATTGTAGACGCCCGGGGGCACCCGTGTCGGATGGCGTGACCAGCGAACATGATGCCGTTGCGTTCAATACGCCGTAATCGTTTTAGGTGTGGGTTCGGCGTTACAAGGGCTTTGCGAATTTCGCGATGAGCAGCGTTTAGGTAAATAAGCTGTCGCTTGGGAACATCGGGTCGGTGCTTGCTAAAAAGCGGAATGGCGATCGACGCAGTTTCAACACAAAGCCAAACCCGGCAAGGGTGAGGTAGATCCGCGAACGGATCGGTGGTTTGCGTAAAGACGCGTTTTAGCCAATCGAGCATGGATCTTCAGTCAAATAACGTCACGCGTCACCGGGCGGCGGAAACCAGGTAACCGTTTGTGAAAACGCGCCACCGCCGCTCCGTGTGCACGCGATGGTTATGTCGCGATAATGGGTTTGTCGTGCGGAATCACAGATCAGGAATTCCGCGATGCCATTCAGTTAGATCGGTGGGTCCATCGACAGTGCCATCAAGTGAATCCCAGTCGTCCCACCCTGTGGCATGCATGTACATATCATCGGCAGCCATCATTGCCGAGGCATACGAGCCAAGCGCGGTGTCATCAATGCCGAGCCAGAATCGCCCCGGCGACTGGGGCTGCGGTTTGATCCAGAATGTACCGACACGCGTTTTGTAGTAGAAATGATCTTTCATGCGTCAGAATCGTTTGGAGTGTCTAAGTTCTCCTGAAACTCGTTAGTGCCTTCAGTGAAGTAGACCTTTGTCGATGTTCCGCAAATCGCGCAATCCATGGCTTGATAGACGCGACCATCAGGTTCGGTTTGCTTGGAATCGACACCCGCCGACTTGTGATGGGTCGGTTTGTCACACGTCGGACATGGACTCATTACGATGGTCATCGAGTTTCCTTTTGCAGCGGTGTTCGGTTCGGGGGCTTAGCGACATAACGCTGGCCGTAACCGGGTCGCGTCGAGAGATTTTAGTATTTGCCAAAACGCTTGACACGCGCCTCCGGTTCACGGCGTTGTTATCCGCCGTCGTGATTGCAGCAAAGACGATCGCGGATCAGATCACTTTGAAACCATACGGTGTTACGCCAATCAAGACGTTTAAGCGATCATAGAGCAGGTCATCGAAGACGTCATCTTCGGTGCGATCCGCTGTGTCTCCTTTACGCGGTTGTCGGATGGCCCAGTTACCACCATGTTCGATCCGAATTCGTCGCCGAAAGCGAACTAAATCGGAAATGGTCGCTGGCTCCAAATGAGCTTCATAGAAACAGCAGGTGTCCGGAGCAAGTTGCAACCGATCGGTCTCGTTTAGAATTTGTGCTTGGAGTTCATGATCGAGCCAAGCAAGATGGTTGTTGTCAAGTTCTCTGTGAAAGCTATTGCAAAATCGGTTAGCGTTATTTGTTGGGAGCAATGCGACACACACCACAGCCGAAGCGACTATCAACAGAGCAAGAGAACGCAGCGTGAATGTTCGTTTGATTGGCACGGTCTTCGCTCAATCGGATAACGTTAACGATCACGTGGTCGCCGTGAACGATTCACCACTTCAATGAAATCAACTCGGCGACTCGCGTGCATCGTCTGGTTCAAGTAAGCCGCTAACGCGGCGGTTTCGGTTTGGTGGTGGAACGGACGCGTGACGGATTGTTGGAAGCAACCTTTCAGGAGGAGCT